>JAFTUJ010000309.1 GCA_017466305.1 Thermoguttaceae bacterium | reverse complement strand
CGACGACGCGCATTCGCAGGCGCCGAAGCGATGGTCGCCGTGTTCGCAATCCTCGAACGTGTCCCAAGGAAACGGGTAATTCCCCTGCGGCGAACGCGGGTTGCGACCGTCCGGCGCGCACGTCCAAAAGGTCGAGCCGAGGCAGTTTTCGCGGTCGACGTAATCCCAACGCGAGTAAACGAGCGCGCCGTTGTTGTCGACGACGGGGCGCCACTCGCTCGTTTCGAAGTAACTGATCGGGTAAATATCGGAACCGTCCGGTTTCATCGAGTGCATCACCGCCGTCGTCACGCGGAGCGCCGCGCTTTCGCCGAAACAACGAATGAAGCCGCCGCGCCGCTCCGAGCAGAAAACGAGCCGTCCGGACGGAAGCTCGCAGACGTCGAAATCGTTGTAAGCGCCGTCGGTTAGCTGTTCGATCGCGCCGCCGTCGACCGGGGTTTTGAAGATTTTCCAGGTCGTTTCCGGCGTCCAAATCCAGCGATGTTCCTTCGCGTTGCACCAAGAGAAGTAAATCGTTTTGCCGTCGTAACTTAGCTCCGGTTTATAAAACGAGCCGGAGTTCAGCTCTCGCCCGGCCAAACGGTCGCAAACCGGCGTCGCGGCGACTTTTTTCCCGGCGATTAAGTCCTTGACTTGCGGGTCTTTAGACTTCCAATCGGAGAGCGCGAAGATTCCGCCGCCTTGGATCGTGTTGAAGCCGTAAATTTGCGTCGACATGTGCCCGCCGATTCGGTCGGTGTTGCGAGCGTTCGTCAAGCGCGACCCGGCGTAACACCCGCGCGCCAGGAACATAATCCGGTCGAGGTCGGCGACGTCGTCTTGCGCGAACATCAATTGACGGCGGAAGGCGCAGGCGACGAAGTAATCGGCGACCGTCGACGCCTTGTCGTTCAGGTAAGCGTCGCCGGTTTCAAGCGATTCGGCGACGGCGCGCTCAAAGCGTTCGAAGTCGGCGACGAGCGTCTTAAACTCCGCCGTTTCACCGTTTACCGCGAACGGGTCCGCGTCGAGAAGCGCCCGCGTTCGCCGCAAAACGACTTGAACCGGCGTCTTTTCGGTTTCCGGGAAAACGAGCGAATGTTCGTCGAGAACCTGCTCGGCGGCCCCGCGCGGCGGCTTGCGCTCTCCGCTCAATTCCTTTTCGAGTTCGAGGAAACGCTCCCCCCCAGCGGCGAAGACCCCGGTTCGGAACGCGTTCGAATCGAACGACTTAACGCCGAGTTCCGCGACGCGGGCGTCGAAGCGCGCCTTATCGACCGCTTGAATCGGGATATTTTTCGCCGGTTTCTCGCCCGGTTTGACGGTCGGCTCGATTCCGCCGGTCGGGAACAGGAAGTCGAGCGCGGCTTGCGTCGACGTTTCGATTTGACCGCCGAGTTTTGGAGCAAGCGCCCCTTCGACGCGAGCGGTCGCGGTCGCGAGCCAACCGTCGGCGCCGAGTTCGTCGAACGTTAAGATTTGATTCGGCGCGGTCGGGTCTTTCGACGCGACGAGCAACTTCGGAACGTCGGCGAAACGCTCGACCGGCGACGCGGGCTCGGTCGGGACGCTTGCCTCCAAGCGGCGGCGCAACGCGTCGTTTCGCTCGGCGAGGGAGCCGATTCCGGCTAAGTCGAAGCGCGTCAAAAGGAGCGTTTCGTCGTCGAGCGGGAGCGGCTCCGTCGGGACGGTTTCCGGCGAAAAGTTGCGAATTCCGCGCGAAATCCGCAGGTCGTCGATTACGCCGTCGCAATAAATCGAACGGTCGACGAGCGACCCGACGGCAAACTTGGCGCCCTCCGGCGTCGGCGAATACGGACGGTCGAGCTTGGCACGGGCGACCGAAACGCCGTCGACGAAGAGTTCCGCCGCGTCGACGTCCATCGTCAAGCCGATAAAATGCGGCTTCCCGTCGGCGAGCGAAACGCCGGAGCGGATTGTGTCGCCCGCCGGATTCCCCGGGACGTAAAGCGCCAAATCGCCGACGCCCGCGAACGCGTACAGCTCCCAATGCCGCGGCGACGACTTTTCCTCGTTCGCCAAGAAAATATGAAAGCCGTCTTTCGAGTCGAGCCGCGCCCAAAATTCGACGCTAAACGGACGGGCGTTCAACGCTTCGTCGCTCGGGAAAACGAACGAGTTCCGCTTCGGCGCGATCGCGGTTCCGAGGTTCGGGCGGAACGAGTCGACGACGAAATCGCTCTCGAAAAGCGCGTTCGCGTCGACGGCGCTGTCGACCGCGGCGATTCGATTCGACGTCGGCGGCAACTGCGCGAACGCCCGGTTCTCCGTCGCGGGGCCTAAAGTAAACGTCGCAAGCGCCGCCGACGCCGCTAACGTCGCCGACGCGGCGCCCGACGCGAAGAAACGTCGGCGCGTTCGCGTCGAGCTTTTCGCCTTACCCATTTTGCTTATTTTGCGCATTTTTTACTTTTCCCTTGATTTTTTTCGGCGAAATCGATAAAAAGCGCCGTTTCTTGACATTTTTTCTGTTTTTGTCTTCATGCGCCGCCCGATACGTTTCAACGAGGAACGGCGGTTTCGGCCGCTTCGAACGCCGCGTCGACGGTTATTATTTCCGAACGCGACGCGAAAATCAAGACGTTCGACGGCTCGACGGCGCGCTTTTCGCGAAATTTCGCCGCGCCGACGCCGATTTTGCCGCGCGGACGCCGATTTCGCCGCCCGCCGAACGCCCGTCGACGTTTCGTCTTCGCCGGCGTCGACGTCGGCAAGCGCTCCGCTCCTCCTTCGCCGCGCTCGACTCGCACGGACGTTTCGAGTTCGAACCGCGCCGCGTTTTTTTACATTCACCAACGTTCGACTTTCCGCTTCCGCCGACGGTTCGCCGTCTCGGTCGCCGCGCTTTCGTCGAACGCCCAGCGATTAAGAAGAAAACCAATGCAACGCAATCAACGCAACGAGTCGCGCCGCCTCCCGCTCCGTCGTCTCGTTTTCGGCGCCGCGCTCGGCGTCGCTTGTCTCGCCGCGTCTTCCGTTCAAGCGCAAGGAGTCGCGCTTCGCGGAATCGGCGCCGTCAACGCCGGGATGTCCGGGGTCGCGACCGCCACGCCGGTCGACGCGCTCGGGGCGCTCCACTGGAACCCGGCGACGATCAGCGCCCTCGACTCGTCGAGCATGACGTTCGGAACCGGCCTCATTATGGCCGAGTCGAGCGTCGAATCCGGCGTTACTATGCCGACGCCCGCCGGCCCTTACACGATGAGCGGTCGCACCGAAAGCGACGCCGGAACGATTCCCGCGCCGCATATGGGGATGGTCATGAAGGGCGACCCGGACAACCCGTTCACGCTCGGTTTCAGCCTCGTCGCGGTCGGCGGCGCGCAAACGAACTACCCTTGCGACCCGTCGAACCCGATTTTTAACGAACAACTCGCGCTCGGTCGCG
The DNA here is from genome assembly GCA_017466305.1 of Thermoguttaceae bacterium. Lineage (GTDB taxonomy): Bacteria > Planctomycetota > Planctomycetia > Pirellulales > Thermoguttaceae > RUG369. The sequence goes on along the minus strand of JAFTUJ010000309.1, from coordinate 2,054 downwards.
TGTCGTCGAAAGTCGAAATCTGCCAACTGGCGCCGACGATCTCCGCTCAACTGACCGAGCAAATCTCGGTCGGGTTCGCGCCGACGATCGACATCGCCCGCCTCATCGCCGAACCGATGTTCTTCGGCCCGCAAAACTCGGCCGGGAAATGGGGAATGGGCGCCGGAACGCGCTACATGTGGGGCGGCGGCTTCCAAGGCGGTATTTACATTAAAGGCAACAACGGCTTCAACTACGGCTTGTCGTACAAAAGCAAGCAGTACATGGAAGATTTCGAGTACAACCTCGTGATCGACGGCATGCCGAAGGTCGCGAAGTTCGCGCTCGACTATCCGGCGATCTACTCGTTCGGCGTTTCCTACGACGCGATCCCGGGCCGCGTTATCGGCGTCGACCTCCGCTACTTCGACTACGCGAACGCCGACGGTTTCAAAGAACACGGCTACAACGCCGACGGCAGCATCAAGGGCCTCGGTTGGGACAGCGTTTTCTCCGTCTCGACGGCGATTCAACAAGAAATCAACCCGTATTTGACGGTGCGCGGCGGTTACTGCTTCAACACGAACCCGATTAGCGACGAAGTCGCGTTGACGAACGTTCCTTGCCCGCTCATCATTCAACACACCGTCAGCGCCGGGGCGACGCTCACGACGCCGGAACAATGGCAGTTCTCGGTCGCTTACGCTTACGCGTTTGAAAACTCGGTTCGCGGCGAACTTTCGCCGAAACTCCCGGGCTCTTACGTCGAAAACACGGCGAGCGCGCACGAGCTGACGTTCGGTATCGCGAAGAAATTTTAGTCGCGGTTTAGAGCGTTTTTTCGCTTAACCGTTCGAAACGCCGCTCCGCAACGAGCGGCGTTTTTTTTCGTTCGCCGCCGTTTTCTTGCGAACGAGCGGCGAAAAGTCGCGAAACGGCGGCGGACGGGCGACGGACGGGCGACGGACGGGCGGCGAACCGGCGAAAAACGCGCTTCCGTCGGCGGCGCTTCTTGACGTTCTCGCTAATTGAAGTATATTGAAGTAAACGAACCGCCGCGACGGCGCTTTCGCCCCGCCGCCCCTCCGTTCGGCGCGTTCCGCCGTCGTTTTTTCCCCCTTTATATATTAATAACTTCAACCTCGCGTTCTTCGCCCCTCCGACATGCCGAAAATTTTGATCACCTCCGGCCCGACGCGGCAATATCTCGACCCGATCCGCTATTTGACGAACGCGTCGAGCGGCCGAATGGGCGCGGCCTTAGCGCAAGCGGCGCTCGACGCCGGGTTCGAGGTCGTCGTCGTCAGCGGCCCGGTCGACGTAAAATATCCGAGCGGCGCGCAAGTCGTCGACGTCGTTTCGACCGAGGAAATGCGCACCGCCGCGATGCAGCTTTACCCGGAGTGCGTCGGCGCGATCGGCGCGGCGGCCCCTTGCGATTATCGCCCGGACGCCGTTTTGACCGATAAAATGTCGAAAAACGACTTCATTCGCTCTCCCGAAGCGAACGGCGAACTCCTGTTGCGACTGCGCGAAACGCCGGACATAATGGCGTCGCTCGGCGCGACGAAGCGGGAATTTTCGCCCGACCCGACGGCGCCGTCCGGCCAATGGCTCGTCGCGTTCGCGCTCGAAACGTCCGACCATCACGTCCGCGCGCTCCAAAAATTGCAGCGAAAACATTGCGACCTTATCGTCGTCAACGACCCGACTTCGATCAACGGGACGACCTCGAACGTCGAGATTTTGGACGCGACCGGCGAAACGCTCGCGCAAATTTCCGGCGACAAAACCGACGTCGCGCGCCGCTTGATCGCCGAAATTCAAGCGTTCGTCGCGAAGCAAACCGCCGCGCCGGACGCGCCCGCCGACGTTTGATCGCGACCCGACGAAAACGGCGAAACGAACCCGGCGACCCGGTCGAAAACGTCGAAACGAACCCGGCGACCCGGCGAAAACGTCGAAACGACCCCGGCGACCCCGCCTAAAACGCTCCCCGCCCCGCCAAAAAAACAAAAAGAAATCAATCAACGCAACCTTTAAGAATAAGGAAAACAAACATGAGCGAATGTTCG
>JAFTUJ010000308.1 GCA_017466305.1 Thermoguttaceae bacterium | reverse complement strand
GTTGAACGTCGAATGACCCCAACGGGAATCGAACCCGTATCGCGGCCTTGAAAGGGCCGTGTCCTAACCGTTAAACGATGGGGCCGGTTACGCCGGTTGAACGGGCTGCGTCGGAGTGAAAACCAACTTGCCGTCGACCAAACTTTTACACGATTTTAACCTCTCTTTGCGTTTCGTCAAGGGCTCTTTAAGATTTTTTTAAAATTTTCTTCGTTTTTTCTTGTCGAGCGTTGGGCGGCGTTGCGAGCGCGGGCGTTTTCGGCGGTTACGAGCGGCGTCGACGCCGGGCGCGACGGCGGCGTCGGTTGGCGAAGTTGGGCGGTTTTCGCAAAGTTTGACGGAGCGGCGGAAGTAAAAAAACCGCGACCGAGGGAACTTTTTTCGGAAAAATCGGGCTCTTTTGCGGAAAGTTGCGTTTCAGGCCTTTTAAAGCGTTGCGAAATCTTTACAATAAGGAATAAAGGAGAAGTTCCGTTGAGTCGGCGTCGGTTTTTGAGCGCGGCGGTTCGGCGAGACTTTTTCGGACGTTGCGCCGTTTGAGGCTTGGGGGTTCGTTCGTCGGGAGCGTTTTGTCAGAGACGCTTTGACGACCGCGGCGAACGAGCGGGCGGCGGGCGGCGGCGACGGCGGGCTTGAAAGCGCGTTTTTCGCCCTTATATATTAATAACGTCAAAACGCAAGAAAATCGAACAACGGAAACGGGCGTCGAGCGCGGCGACCGTTCGACCTTCGGGACGCTTATGCAAACGGAAAATAACGAAAAAATCGAAAATAACGAACGCTTCGCCGACGAATACGACGTCGTTGTCGTCGGCTCCGGTTTGGCCGGGATGACCGCCGCCAACATTTTGGGGCGCGGCGGGCACAAAGTCCTTCTTTTGGAACGCCATTACAAGCTCGGCGGGTTGGCGACTTGGTTCCGTCGCGGCGGGGGCGAGCATATTTTCGACGTCTCGCTGCACGGCTTCCCGGTCGGGATGATCAAGAGCTGCCGACGCTATTGGAACAAGGAAATCGCCGACCGCATCGTTCAACTTCCGGCGATTAAGTTCGACAACCCGCAATTCTCGCTGACGACGACGTTCAACCGCGAAGACTTCACCCGGCTCCTCGTCGAAAAGTTCGGAATCGCCGAGGAAACCGTTAAGGCGTTCTTCGACGAAGCGCGCAACCAAACGCATTACGACGATCAATCGACGACGACCCGCGAGCTGTTCGACAAGTTCTTTCCGGGCCGTCCCGACGTCGTTCGCCTCCTGATGGAGCCGATCACGTACGCGAACGGTTCGACGCTCGAAGATCCGGCGATTACGTACGGAATCGTCTTCTCGAACTTTATGTCGAAGGGCGTCTTCACCTTCCAAGGCGGCACCGACCTTTTCGTCAAGATGATGCGCGACGAACTCGTCAAGAACGGCGTCGATATCGCGACGAACGCTCCGGTCGAGAAGATTTTGGTCGAAGACGGCAAGGTCGTCGGCGTTCGCGTCGCGGCGGAACCGTTGACGGTCGAGTCGGCGGAGATCGGCGGACGCCCGAAAAATATCTCGGCGCTGGCCGGCAAAACGATTCGCGCTCGCGCCGTCCTCTCGAACGGGAACCTCAAAGGGACGATTTTCGATCTCGTCGGTCGCGAATACTTCGACGCGGACTTTATCGCCGACGCGGAAGCGACCCGCCTCAACAATTCGAGCGCGCAAGTTTACATCGCGCTGAAAAAGGGCGAAACGCTCGACGAAGAGAAATGCGGCGACTTGCTTTTCACCTCCGTCGCGCCGGAATTCCGCGCCGATTGGCTCCTCAGCCGCAATATTACGAGCCGCACTTACTCCTTCTATTACCCGAAAACGCGACCCGGAACCGACCGTTATTACGTCGTCGCCAGCTCGAACGCCAATTACGACGACTGGGCGAACCTCAGCCCCGAAGAGTACGAGGCGAGCAAGCGAGACCTGATCGAAACGACGCTCGACGCGCTCGACAAGTACGTCCCGGGAATCCGCGACAAAGTCGCTTACGTCGAGGCCGCGACGCCGAAAACGTTCAAAGATTACACCGATCACTGGGGGGGCGCCTCTTTTGGGACGAAGTACGAAGGGTTGGCGGTCAGCCGAGCGCTCGCGTCGAAAGTCGGCGGCCTCTTCCACGCCGGAAGCGTCGGGATCATTATGTCCGGCTGGCTCGGCGCGGTCAATTACGGCGTTATCGCGGCGAACGACGTCGACGGTTTCTTAGTCGCCGGGGCCGAAAACTAACGTCGACGGCGTAAAACGCGCGGTTTGCGCAAAATTTAACGACGCGTCGCGAACGGTTCGGCTCGACGTCGGCGGAACGGCGGAACGGGGAAAGCGAAAAGACGTTTTCTCCGCCGCCTCGACGGAGCGGTTTTAGCGATTCCGGCGATTTTGCCGGTTGACGAAGGAGCGGGGAAAGCGCGAAAAAGGCGTTTTTCGTCGTTTCGTTGGAGCGGTTTTGTTCGTTTTGACGGTTCCGTCGATTTTAGCGCCGGCGCCGGTTGACGGCGGAGCGTTCGCGGCGTCAAATTGGAAAAAACGGAGAAACGGGGAAGAAAATGGAAGAAAAAACGACCTTCGACGGTTCGAAAGAGGCGATTTTGGCGGCGATTCCGCACCGGGCGCCGTTCCTGTTCGTCGACGAGATTCGCGAGTGGAGCGACGAGGAAATCGTTTGCGCGTACCGCTTTAAGGAAGACGAATTTTTCTTCGCCGGGCATTATCCGGGCGCGCCGATCGTTCCGGGCGTCGTCCTTTGCGAAGCGGCGATGCAGGCGGGCGCGATCTTTACGTCGCGGCTGATCGCGGCGCAAGAAGCGGAAAACGCGGAAAATGGGGAAGACGGGCAAACCGGCGAACCCGGCGTCGAGCTGAAACCGGTCGTCGGTCGCATCAACGACGTTAAGTTCAAGCGGATTGTGCGTCCCGGCGAAACGGTCGAACTGCGCGTTTCGTTCAAGGAGAAAATGGCCGCCGCCTATTTCCTTAAGGCGAAAGTTTACTGCGAAGGGAAGCTCGCCGTTTCGTTCGAGTTCGCCGTTACGATGGCGCCCGCCGCCGTTTGACGCGTCGCCGGAGGAACGGTCGAAGCGGTTTTAACGGCTTTAACGGTTTTAACGGCGTCGAGCCGCTTTGGCGACCGCGGCGCCGCTTGGGAACGTTGAAAGACGGCGTTGAAGTCGCGGCGCGACGGTCCGAAAAACCGCCGAAGAGTCGCCGAAAAGCCGTTAAAAGGCGGACGGAAAGCGGGCGGAAAACCGTCGAGCGGGCGTTCGTTTTCGCCCTTT
>JAFTUJ010000034.1 GCA_017466305.1 Thermoguttaceae bacterium | reverse complement strand
GTCTTTTACATCATTATCGCGTTGCTGTTGCCGATCTTCCAAATGACGGAGTCGGTCTGACGCCGCGCAAACGTCGCTTCCTTAACCGGGAGCGGCGGCGAAACGCAAACGTCGCTCTTTTAATCGGGGGCGGCGGCGAAACGCAAACGTCGCTCTTTTAATCGGGGGCGGCGTTTCTCCCTTTTCGAACGAACGGAATTTTTCGAAACTAAAAATCGACGAAGCGAAGAGCGAAAGAACGGATGCGAAACAGCGAATCTTATTTGGACCCGAAAGTCGCGCGGACGATCAAGCGGCTCGACTTAAAAGCGCAGTTCATCGTCAAGGGCTTTATGCACGGCCTGCACGCGAGCCCGCTGCAGGGCTTTTCGGTCGAGTTCAGCGAACACCGCAAATACGAACGCGGCGACGACCCTAAAGATATCGACTGGCGACTTTTCGCGCGCACCGACAAATATTACGTCCGAAAATACGAAGCGGAAACGAATATGACCGGTTGGCTCGTCGTCGACGCGAGCGCGTCGATGGGGCGGGCGGTCGGCGGCGGCGAAACGTCGAAGTTCGAATACGCGATTTCGTTGGCCGCGGCGCTCTGTTACCTGATGATCGGGCGCCAAGACCCGGTCGGCTTGGTCGCGTTCGACGAGAAACTCCGACGTTCGCTCCCGCCGAAGTCGAAGCGTTCGCACTTCGCGTCGATTTTGTCGACGCTCGCGAACCTCGAACCGAGCGGAACGACCGACGTCGCGGCGGCGCTGACGCAGTTGGCCGGAATGCTCAAGCGCGCTTCGCTGACGATGATTTTCTCCGACCTCCTCGGCGACCCGGAGGAAACGTTGCGCGCGATTTACCGCTTGCGACACGCCGGGCACGACGTCATTCTCTTTCACATTCTCGACGAAGCGGAGGTCAAATTCCCGTTTCGCGGCGACGTCGAGCTGGAAGACCCGGAGACCGGCGAGCGAATCGTCGTCGACGCGGACTCGATTCGCGGCGATTACGAGGCGGCGCTCTCCGAATTTCGCGAGCGGTTCCGGCGCGAAGCGTCGAACGCGAAGTTCGATTTCGTCGAACTCGACACGTCGGTTCCGTTCGACAAAGCGTTGCTCGAATATTTGACGGCGCGCGCTCAACGCCGTTAATTTTCGGCGTCGTCGAACGTTTGCGGTTCGTCGCGTCGCGGTTCTTGCGCGCCGTTTTCGCCGCCGCGAGGTTGGAAGCGGCGTTTGAAACGGCGTTCGTTCGGGCAGGTTTCGCCGATTTCGCCGTCGTTGGGGGAATCGTCGCGACGGCGCGAGCGGCGTCGGCGGTCGAGTTCGGCGACTTCAAACGACTGGCGGCCTCCGTCTTCCAACTCGACGACGACGCGTTGCGCGAAAAGTTCGAGCGCGACGACTTTTCCGCGTCCGTCCGGCGTCGCGACCGTTTCCCCGATCGCGGGGGACGCGTTCTGCAATTCGTTGTAAAAGTCGTATTCGTAACGAAGACAACACTTTAGCCGACCGCAACGGCCGGAGACTTTGGTCGGGTCGAGCGTCGCTTTTTGCAGTTTCGCCATCTTCATCGAGACCGGCGGCATCGCGACTAAGTAGCTGTTGCAGCAAACTTCGCGTCCGCAATCGCCGACGTCGGCGAGGAGCTTCGTTTCGTCGCGGACGCCGATTTGCTTCATCTCGACGCGGGTTTGGAACTCGGCGGCCAGCGCGCGGACGAGTTCGCGGAAGTCGACGCGACCGTCGGCGACGTAGTAAACGACGACCCGTTCGCCGCCGAAAACGCGCTCGACGCGAACGAGCGTCATCGCGATCTTCATTCGGCGAATGATTTTCGAACAGCGTTCGAAATCGTCTTTTTCGCCGGCTTTAATTTTCTGCAGTTCGTATTCGTCCGATTCGTCGACGCGACGCGCGAACGTCGGCGGGTCGGTAAGGTTCGGAATTTGCGCGATTTTTTCGTCGTTCGTTTCGCAAAGAACCGTCGCGACTTCCAAACCGCGCGCCGTCCGAACGACGATCTTGACGCCGTGAAAGAGTCCGCGAGCCGCCTCGTCGTCGCATTCGACGACCCCAAGGTAACGCATCGCGCCGTATCGAACGACAAATTTTTTCATAAACAAGGTAGAATAGTAAAATAAGGCAAAATAAGGAACCGCGTCTCGACGACGTTCGGCGAACGGCGTCGGGGACGCGGTTGCGGAAAACGAAAACGCTAACGTCGCGTTCCGCGTCGAACGCTTGGCGTCGCGCTCCGCCGTCGGTTAGGAGCGGCGAGCGCGAACGAGCGTCGACTTCGACGAGAACGAACGATTAGAAGAGTTCGTCGATTTTGTCGTAACCGTTTTGATACGTCGGTTTGACGAGGTCGGCGAGACCCGGCGTTTTGAGTTGGTCGAGGTTCGTGATCTTGAGGTTCTTGGCGTCCCATTCGATCTTTTCGCCCTTGACGCCGGCTTTCGGCGCGGCCCAAATCGCGAGGTTGCCGAGGAGGATCGTTTCGGTGAGCGGCCCGGCGTGGTTCGCGAAGTTCGACCAGCAGATTTCCGGTTTCCCTTCCCAAATGGCGTTGAACCATTCGTACTTGTGGCGGGCGTCGTCGCCGCGACCTTGTTCGTCGATCGGCGCGATAACGAAATCAGTGTCCTCTTCCTTCAAGCGCGGGATTTCTTTGCCGCCCTTTTCGCGGAACGTTCCGTCGAGCCCGGCGCCCTTGGAACCGATCACGAACGTGCTGTTGCCGCCGACGTTTTTGAAACCGTATTCGGCCATTTTGGCTTTATCCGGCGTTTGTTCCGCGTCGTACCAGAAGAACTTGATCGGGCCGCGCCAATCGTTGGCCGGGAATTCGAATTCGGTGGCGGAGCGAGCCGGGAAGGAGTCGAAGTCGTGCCCGGAGCTGGTCGCGACGACGCTGGTCGGGTTCGCGAGTTGAACGCCCTTGAAGATCATGTTGACGTTGTGGCAAGCCATGTCGCCGAGCGCGCCGGTGCCGAAGTCCCACCAACCGCGCCATTGGAAGGCGTGGTAGATGCCCGGCCAATATTCGCGTTTTTTCGCGACGCCGAGCCAAGCGTCCCAATCGAGATTCTTGAGGGCGTCGGCGATTTGCTTTTTCTTGTCGGCGATTTCGTCGTCGGCGACTTCCGGGTCTTCCGCTTTGATTTGCGCGGCGAATTTTTCCATCGTCATCGCGCGGTTCGGCCCTTGCGCCCAAATCGGACGGTTCGTCCAAACGTGGACTTCGGAAATATCGCCGATGACGCCGGCGCGGTATTGAGCGGCGTTTTTACGGAGGCCGTCGTCGACGCTTCCTTGGTTCCCCATTTGCGCGCAGACGCCGGTTTTCTTGGCGAGTTCGGTGAGCCAACGCGCTTCGTAAATGGTGCGGGTCAACGGTTTTTGCGTGTAGACGTGTTTGCCCATCTTCATCGCGGCGGCCGTTTGGATCGCGTGCATGTGGTCCGGCGTGCCGATCGTAACGGCGTCGAACTTGTCGCCCATTTCGGCGTACATATCGCGATAGTCGACGTATTTTTTCGCGTCTTTGAATTCGTTGCCTTTGCCGTCGAGCGTGCGTTTGTCGACGTCGCAGATCGCGACGACTTTGCCGTAGTAGCCGGCGTGGGTAATGTCGCCGCCGCCCTTGCCGCCGACGCCGACGCCGGCGACCGCGACGCTTTGGAGAGCCGAGGCGCGCGCTTGTTTACGGAAGTTGCCGGCTCCAACCAAAAAACCGGCGCTCGCGACCGCGGAGGTCTTCAGAAAATCGCGACGATTCGCTTGCATAATCTTTCCTTTATATTAATGCGGAAAACAGGAGAAAGGGGAAACGACGCTCGTCGGACGTTCGACCGCCGCGTCGCCGTTAATAACGTTGTTTATTTTGACGGATTTTCCGCGAAAAATCAAGCGCGTCGAGCCGTTTTGAGCGATTTTTTTCGAAATTTTTTGATTTTGCGCGGCGTTTGCCGTTCGCAAACTTGCGGAAGCGTTAATTTAGGCTGTTTGTTTAAAATGGAGGGTTTGCGTTAAAAGGCGTAAAAAAAAACGACGCGATTCCAGATAATCGCGTCGTTTTAGAAAACTCGTATCAATTTTATCGTTGCGCTTCTTTAATTTGCTATAGGCGACTCCTTGGCGCGTTTGCGTCGGTTAAAGGGGTAAGCCGTTGTTAAGGAAAGTTTTGGATGAAATGGGAGGGCGGGCGTCCGGAGCGTTTAGCGTCGCGGAGCGCGAGCGTCGCGGCGGGGGTTCGGGGCTTGACCGCGGACGACGGCGGGCGCTTTGTCGCGGCCCGGTTTGGTCGGGGCGAC
>JAFTUJ010000307.1 GCA_017466305.1 Thermoguttaceae bacterium | reverse complement strand
GCAGGAACCTTAGGGAGATTGCCGACAACATTGAGAATTTTGAATCCGAAATCGATGAAGCTAAGGAGAGTTTGGAAGATTGCGAAACCTACGCCGACAAACTTTTTGCGGAAAATTCCGAGTTGGCGAAGGCGCTCGACGAGGTTCGAAAACGTCGCGACGAACTCCTTGTCGCCGCCAATAACGACGAACTTAAACTTCGGAGGGAGCTAAAAGACGAGCGACTTGCCGTCAAACGACTTCAAAACGCTCTCGACGCGGCGCTTAACGACGTCGCGTTTTATCGTCGCGCGGCGCTTAGGCTCAGCTTGGCGGCGGTCGACGCGGTCTTGCTTGCGATGCTTTAACTCGTTCAAACAAGAGGTAAGCGCAATGTCGAAAAAATCGCGTTACGGGCCGAGGACGCCCCTTTTCGACGCCGTTTTCGGCGTAAGCGTCGACGACCTTCGCGAACGCGTGAAAGCGCCGATTAGCGACGCCGTCGCGGAAGAAGCGGTTCAAACCATCAACCGCTACTTCGCGCCGCGCGGCGTAAAACACGCGCTCAACGCGTTTCGCGACGAATTTCATTCCATATGGGATCGCGTCTACAAAAACGGGAAACATTTGCCGTCGCAAGCCGACGCCGATCGCCTCGCGAAATTCTTCGTCGAGCAAATCGAGCGTAACAACTTCAAGTTACGTTGGTAACGCCGACGTCCAAAAGCGACAAGAAAGAAATGGAACCCCAATGAACGCCAACGCTTACGACTATCGCGAACTGACGCGACGCCTCGACGCGTTCGACGCGCGAATCGCCGCCGAACTCGAAACGCTCCGACGCGACGCCGCCCAACACCAACGATCGCGTTTAATGGAAAAAAGCAAGAAAGGAGAAACGATAAATGCTTTTCAGAAAACGACCTAAGAGAGAAATTCAACTCGCCGAAGCGAAGGTTCCGGAAGGCGTCGAAAGCGTCCTTCACATCGCCGTTTTAGCGCGCCGACGTTCGGAAGACGAGGCGACGCGGGCGCTTATGAAGAAAGTCGCCGCGCTCGTTCGCGAAGAAACCGCGTTTAACGGCGCCTTCGCGTTCGTTTCCGAGGCCGTCGTCGATTACGACTCGCCGTCGCATGAAGGCGCGCGAATCGAAATCGTCGCCCGCGAACTCTAAACGCAACACTTTACCAGTCAACGCCTTAAAGAAAGGAAAAACGCAATGAAAAAATTTGTCGCCGAAGCGCTGCAAAATGTCGCCGCGATCGTTATTTTCGTCGGCGTCGGCGGACTCGTCGCGCCGGTCTCGGTCGTCGCCGGGTTCAAAATCGCCGAAAACGTCTTCCCGAACTTCCGCGATCGCGGCGCTTGCGTCGAGTCGGAACCGGAACCCGACGCCGAAACGCCGGTCGCCGTTCCCCCGGAAACGCTCGTCGCCGAATAAGCTCATACCCTCGTTCAAACGTTTCACACCCAACCCAACGGAGGAAAAATAACGATGCAAACGACCGAAAACGACGCCGCGAAACTCGCCGCGCGCTCTTACCGCGAAGGATTTAACGCGATGAAATTAAAGGCGTTGGAACTTCTCGGCAATACTTGCCTTCACTGCGAAAACGCCGACTTGGAGCCGAGCGAACTTTGCGCCGCGAACGGCGCCGTCGCCGCGCTGAAGACTCGGATGCTCGAAGCGATTTCGCCCCTGTCGCCCTTCCAAGCGCGGCGACTTTCCGTCGACGTCCTCGATCTCGACGACTTCGCCCGCGACATTCTCGGTCGCGAAACCTTCTTCGACGACGAAGACGACGAGGAGAACGAAGACGAAGAAGAGAACGCCGAAGACGAAGAACCGCAAGACGTTAAGCGAGGCGCCGCGCGATGAAATACGTTGTTTTCGCCGTCGAAGACCCGTTTTATTTCTTCCCGGCTGCAACGCTCGACGACGTCCCGTCGACCTTCGCCGACGCCTGTCGACAAACGCGACAAGCAGCCGCGAACGCCCGCGACTTCCTGCGCTTCAACCCGCAATATCGCGAGGTTTACGAACCGACGTTTCAACGCGAAAACGCGACGCTGACCGTCGCCGAAACGAAGAAACATAAAGCGGCGATCCGGCGGCATTACCTCGACCGCCCGGTCGAAGAGATCGGCGAAAGCGAGTTCGCGAACGCGCTCGACCGAATCGCGTCGCAAGGCGTTGAAATCGCGTCGTTTGGCGGCGTCGTTCAAGCGACGGAAACGGAACCGGAATACGGGACGTTCTGTCGCCAATACGCGAAACTCGGCGGGCGTTTTTGGTCGAAAATCGTCGACGCAAGCGACCGCAAGACTTGGCTGAAATCGCTTTGGGTCGACCGCCCAAGCGCCTTCGCCCGCAAAACGGTCGACGCGTAACCCGATAGGACGGGCGATTTAGCCCGGACGTTAGAGCGTCGTTAGTTTAACGGCAAAACGCCGGATTCCTAATCCGGTCATTTCGGTTCGACTCCGAAACGACGCCTTTTTCGCTTTCCCGCGACGCGTTTTAGCGCCGCCAACCGTCAAATTTAACCCAATATTTGCCAATGATTTACCAACTCCCAACCGAAGAAAATCGACGCGCCGTCGCCGACGCCCTTTACCGTCTTTTCGTCGAGGCCGAAGAGCGCGTCGAACTCGGTCGCGTCGGCCTAAACCGCGCTCCGAACGTCGTTTGGAAATACCGAAGCGGCGTTTTGCGACTCTCGAAAGGCCCGAACGCGACGCGGATTAAAAACTCGCTCCTCGTCTTGCCCGGTCTCGAAACCGACGCGGCGCCGGAGTTTGCGACGACGTTCGAAACGCTTTGGGTCGCCGGGCCGAACGAAAGCGGCTTTCCTTGGTGGAAAGACTCGAACGAAAGTTACTGTCGTCAAAAGTGTTACGACCTTCTCGGCGCCGCCTTCCTCGACGCGATCGCTCGAAAATTTGGGCGACCGACGTCGCGCGACGTCGAGTCGCCTTGGGAAACCGCCGCCGCGACGCTCGCCGAAGAGAACTTTCGCGCCGTCGCTTTTTGTTAATCTAAACCTTTGCCGCGTCAAAAGACAGGAATAGTTATGTTAACGTTGTCCCGTCGCCCGCAAGAAAGCGTCAAAATCGGCCCGGATATCCGCGTCGTCGTCTTAAACGTCGAAGGAAAACGCGTTAGGCTCGGTTTTGAAGCGCCGCCGGAGACGGTCGTCGCCCGCGAAGAAATCGAAAATTTCGTCGGTCGGCTCCTGCGACCGCAACCGGAGAAGAAGCCGACCGAAGCCGACGCGTTGCGACGCGAACTTCAATCGACGCAAGAACTTCTAGCGGACGAACGCCGACGCCGCGTCGACCTTGAAGCGCGCGTTCGCGAGTTCGCCGAGTTCGCGCTTCGTCCGGAACCGACGCCGCCCCCGAAACGCGCCGCTCCGCGACGCGAAAACGACCGCTCTTAACCTCAAAAGTTTTCAACCTTTACGAAAGGAAACCCCGATGTTCAAAACGAAGAAAATTTGGAAAAAAATGACGCTCGCCCTCCTCGCCGCCGCGCTTTTCGCCGCGCCGTCCGTCTCGTTCGCCCAATGTTGGCGCCCGTTCGGCGGCCTCTTCGGCGGCGGTTGGCGAACCGCTAATCGTTGCGGCTGGAACGTTTGCGGCGACGCTTACGGTTCGGCGTACAACGTCGGCGACTGCGCATCGTACTCCGGCGGCTGGAACGGCGCTTGCGCGTCCGGCGTTTGCAACGCGTCGACGACGAACGGAAGTGCTTGCGTTGGCGGCGCTTGCAACGTCGACGCTTACCGAAACGCCGACGTCGCGCCTCGTTGCGGCGTTTGCGACGCCGCGTCTTGCTCGACCGGCGTTTGCGATGAAAACGCTTGCGACGCCGATACTTGCGACGTCGAAGAAACAAAGTCCGAAGCGGAAACCGAAAG
>JAFTUJ010000033.1 GCA_017466305.1 Thermoguttaceae bacterium | reverse complement strand
TCCAAATTAAACCGGGCGTCGTGATCGCGATCGAACCGATGGTCAACGTCGGCGGCAAACGCGTCAAACAACTGCGCGACTACTGGACGATTTCGACCGCCGACGGAAGCTTGAGCGCGCACGAAGAGCATACCGTCGGGATTCTGAAGTCCGGGCCGATCGTTTTGACCGGGCCTCCCGAGACCGAAGAAGAGAAAAAAATGGTTGAAACGTTTTTCGAACGTTACGATAATAACAAATAATCCGGCAAGTCGACAATTTTTTTGAAAAAAAGGTCGAAGAACCGTTAAATTTTTCTTGGCCGCCCCTTGCGCTTGAGAGCGGTCGAGCTATAATAAGTTGACTATTGACTAAACGCGGCGCGCTCCGTCCCCGATTTTTCGCTCGGACCGCCGTCAACTTCAATAAGAACACGCGAGATTTTAACAATGAAAGTTCAAGCTAGTGTTAAGCGAATTTGCGAAAACTGCAAAGTCGTGAAACGTAAGGGTAAGATCTACGTTATTTGTGCGAACCCCCGCCACAAGCAACGTCAAGGTTGAGCGTATTAGCGTCGACGAGTTCAAAGGCGGAAGACGACGTTCGGGTAATGTTTTAAACGTCTTTGCGCTCGCTCGGGTCTTCTCGACGCGACGAGCCTCCGGTTAGAGCCGTCGAGTCGAAACAAAATTAGACAACAGGAGAAGTTAGATGCCTCGTCTTTTGGGTGTTGACATTCCGAATAATCGTCCTACCGCGATCTCGCTGACGTACCTTTACGGCGTCGGCCCGCAAACTGCCGCCGAATTGTGCCGCAAGGCCAATATCGATCCGACGGTTCGCGCGAAGGATCTCAAAGAAGAAGACGTCGCCAAATTGGCCGTCCTTCTCGACAACGATTACGTCGTCGAAGGTCAACTCCGTCGTCAAATCAATCAAAATATTGCCCGTCTTCGCGAAATTGGCTGCTATCGCGGCATTCGCCACCGCAAAGGTCTCCCCGTTCGCGGTCAACGCACGAAAACCAACGCGCGCACCCGCAAAGGTCCGAAAAAGACCGTCGCCGGCAAGAAGGGCGTCAAGGACCGATAAGGTTCGCGTTAACCGACGTTCGCTTCTTCGCGAAGTTGGAACGTCGCACAGTCGAATTTTCGTCGATCGTTCGCAAGTCGTTTTCGTCGCGGTTTGACGTCGGTCGTTCGATTCATCGCGCATTTTATCGCTCGCCGAGCGCGGTTGTTTGAGTACGCGTCGGTCGAGATTTAATTGGAGATACTAGAGTGGCTAAAGTTTCGAAGAAACGTAAGGTTAAGAGAAATGTCGCCAGCGGCGTCGCTCACATCAAAGTTAGTTTCAACAACACTAACGTGACGATCACCGACATGAAAGGCGACACGCTTTGTTGGGCTACCGCCGGCACCAGCGGTTTCAAAGGAAGCCGTAAGAGCACGCCGTTCGCCGGTCAAATGGCCGCGCAACAAGCCGCCGACAAAGCGAAGAAGTTCGGTATGAAAGAAATCGACGTTCGCGTCAAAGGCCCGGGAAGCGGCCGCGATATGGCGATCACCGCCCTCGCGCAAGCCGGTCTCACGGTCAAGACGATCGAAGACGTCACGCCGCTTCCGCACAACGGCTGCCGTCCGCCGAAACGCCGTCGCGTTTGATCGTTTGGAACGTTGTCGGCGGTTTGATCGCGACGCCGCGTTCCTCGCCGCGTTCGCTTGATCCCGCTTATTATTAAAGAAAAAACATACACGAACTTTAGAATATTGGAGCAATAATATGGCTCGTACTTTGGGTCCCGTATGCAAACGTTGCCGACGCGAAGGCGTTAAGCTCTTCCTGAAGGGCGCGCGTTGCGAATCCGACAAGTGCCCCTTCGCTCGCGCCGGCGAAAACCGTCGCGACGGGCGTTCCGCGGTTCTTCCGCCGGGTATGCACGGTTTCAAACGCGGTAAGACGACCGAATACGGCGAACAACTTCGCGAAAAACAAAAGGTCAAGACGTTCTACGGCGTTCTTGAAGCGCAATTCCGCAAGTACTATCAAATGGCCGAACGTTCGAAGGGCAACACGGGTCAAGTCCTGATGTCCTTGCTCGAACGTCGCTTGGACAACGTCGTTTACCGCCTTGGTTTCGGCGTTTCCCGCGCGCAAGCTCGTCAGCTGATTTCGCACGGGCACATCTGCGTCAACGGTCGTCGTCTCGACGTCGCGAGCTACCTGGTTCGCCCGGGCGACGTCGTCTCGGTCAAAGTTTACAAACGCGAAGGCGGCAAAGCGAAACGTCCCGGTTCGCTCGCCATCGTTAACGAAGCGATCGCCGGTATGAACGGTCGTTCCGTCCCGGACTTCCTCGTCCGCAACGACGGCGACGTTCCGAGCGGCGCCGTTCTCCGCAACCCGGTTTACGACGACGTTTCCTTGCCGGTCAACCCGCAACTGATCGTCGAGCTTTGCTCGAAATAGTCGCGGTCGGCAAATCGCCGTTAAACTTTTCCGTTTCGCGTCGTCGGCTCGCCGTTTTAGCGACGACGGCCCGACGGCGCGCGGATTCGCCCTTCGACCCCCCTTGTCGACGCGTCGACCCTGTCGTCTCGACGAAGCGAACGCGGAACCTCGAATTTATCGTCGGCGAATCGAATTGAAATTTTGTCGAGAATTCGATATCCAAAATCAAACTGGAGCGAACCGAACATGAGAATTAGATGGAGAGGATTGGAGCTTCCCAGCAAAGTCGTTTGCGATCGCGACGCTTTCACTCCGACTTATGGTAAATTTTACGCCGAACCTTTTGAACGCGGTTTCGGCGTTACGGTTGGGAACAGCCTCCGCCGAGTTCTTTTGTCGAGCTTGGAGGGAAGCGCGGTTACGAAGATGAAACTTCGCGGCGCGCAACTCGAGTTCACTTCCTTGCCGGGCGTGATGGAAGACGTTACCGAAATCGCCTTGAACGTCAAGTCTCTTGTCGTTCGTTCGCACGACGATAAACCGCGCGTTATTCGCATCGAAAAGAATAAGGCCGGCGTCGTTACCGGCGCCGACGTTATTCCGGATTCCGAGGTCGACGTGATCAACCCGGAACTCGTGATCGCGACGTTGACCGACGACGTTCCGTTTAGCTTGGAAATGGTCGTCGAAAACGGACGCGGATACGTCCCGGCGACGGAGCAAGCGTCGTACCGCGACCGCAACGAAGAAATCGGGCACATCCCGCTCGACGCTTCTTTCAGCCCGGTCGTCAAGGTGCAATATAACGTCGAGGAAACTCGCGTCGGACAAAAAACGAACTACGACCGCTTGGTGATGCAAATCTGGACCGACGGCTCGATCGACCCGGAAATGGCGTTGGTCGAAGCGTCGAAAATCTTGCGCAAACACTTGAATCCGTTCGTCCAATACGACCGTTTGGAAGGGAACGTGTTCAGCCGCGCCAAGACGTCCGGTTCCGCCGGCCTCGACCCGGCTCTCGAAGCGAAATTGGCGATGACGCTTTCCGACTTGAATCTCTCCGTGCGAGCGACGAACTGCTTGGAAAACGAAAACATCACCACCGTTCGCGAGTTGGTCGTCCGCAACGAAGACAGCCTCCTCGAAGTGCGCAACTTCGGCGAAACGACGTTGAACGAAGTGAAGGAAAAGTTGACGGCGATCGGTTTGCGCCTCGGTATGCGCATCCCCGCCGCGTCGAACTCCCAAGGCGGGAAGTTCGTTTGACCATTTGAAATCAGCCTAAATATTTAGATAGTATATAGTTAAGTACCATGCGACACAGAAGAATTGGTAGAAAATTTGGGCGCAACCCGAACCACCAACGCGCTCTTTTGAAGAACCTCGCGCTCGCTCTCGTTCTCACCGAACGCGAAGACGACGCTTACGACTCGAAAGAACAAGCGCCGAAGGTCAAGGGCCGCATCGTTACGACCCTCCCGAAAGCGAAAGAACTTCGTCCGTTCGTTGAAAAGCTCGTGACGAAAGCCGTTCGCGCTCAAAAATCGATCGCCGCCGCCGACGCTCTCGCTTGCAAAGCCGAAAAGGGCACCGCCGAGTGGAAAGCTTGGCGCGAAGGCGAAGGTTGGAAGCAATGGAACCAAGCGGCCGCTCCGGCGCTCGCCGCGCGTCGCGCCGTTTACAGCGCGTTCGGTTCCTCCTCCGTCGCTCGCGAAGCGGTCGGGATTCTCTTCGACAAAATCGCTCCGCGTTACGTCGAACGTCCCGGCGGTTACACCCGCATTCTGAAGCTCGCGACCCCGCGTCTCGGCGACGCCGGCAAGCGCGCGATCATCGAATTCGTCGGCG
>JAFTUJ010000306.1 GCA_017466305.1 Thermoguttaceae bacterium | reverse complement strand
GGTCGACCGCCTGCGCGCCGCGTTACAGCCGGTCGACTTAACGCTGGAACTGAAACCGGAAAACCTTGTTTTGCAAAACTTCGAGAGTATGAGCGACTATAAAACGGTCGACGGTTGGGCGTAAAACGCGAACCGGTTTTTGACGCCGCGTCGCTCAAGGCCGGCGTCAAAATCGCCGATATAGCCGATAAGTTCGACGTTTTTTGGCGACGCGTCTTCACTTGCCGAGCGACGCGTCCTCGCTTTTGCGACGCGTCTTCGCTTGCCGAGCGACGCGTCCTAACCCTAAGGAACTCGCTATGTTAAATACGACCTTGGAACGTTTGCTTGAAACCGTCGTCAATTTGTCGCATAACGACGCCGGCGTCGAGATTTTCGAATTCGAAAAGGGCGCCCCGGCGACGGACGCCGAAATCGAACGCGTCGAAGAAGAGTTGCAACGTCCGATTCCGCAAGCGTTTAAGAACGTTTTGACGACGTTCGCGAAGGAGTTCGCGCTCGGCTTGGAACCGTCCGACGAACCGCTGGAGTCGGACGGCGTTGCTTTTGAAGGCGGCGAACTCGGTTGGTCGCTGGCCGGACTGCCGGAGTTGGTCGCGGAGTTCGAGGAATTTCGCAACGACGTATATCCCGACGCCGACGACGCTTACGCGCGGGCTTGGCAAAACAAATTTCCCGTTTATCGGTTCGGGAACGACGATTATTTGGCCGTCGACGCCGAGTCGCAAGAGGTCGTTTATCTCTCGCACGACGGCGATACGGAGCTGAACGGGCTCGCGCTCGGTCGCGACTTCGAAGACTTTGTAAAGCGTTCGCTTTGTTTGGCGGCGACCGTCGATTATTTGCCGTTTGTCGACGAAGGAACGTCTTACTTAAACGTCGACGGCGCAAACGCTTGCGCGTTGCGAAAAGCCGTCGGTTGGGACGCGGCGTCAAACGGAAAATAATCGGCGTTATTTAACGAACGACGTCGCGTCGTTTTCTTCGCGACGTCGCTCTTTCTTTACAAAGCGCCGTCAAGGAAGGCGGGCGTCGTTAAACGAAGGAAAATCAAACGTTAAGAAAGGCGTTGCGACAATGAATAAAGAAGAAGCGTTGGAATTTTTGCGCCTCCACCAACCAATGCCGAGCGAGTACGACGACGATCTCGACTCCGAGACGGTCGACGCTTGGGACGCCGCGCGGGAATACTTTACGGAGAACCCTTGCGAGGAAGCTATCCCTTTATTTCTCGGGTCAATAGGCGAAGGTTATCTTTTCGGAACGTACCAAATGCTCGACAATTTTTTCGCGCTTTTCGAGCCCGACGTCGTCGTTCCGCATCTTGTCGACGCCTTGTCGTTGGAGTCGTCTTGGACGCGTCGATGGGCGGCGGAGTACGCGTCGGCGGTCGAGTCGGGCCGCTCGGATTTGATCGAAGCGCTCCTTAAACTCCTTTTCGACCCCGACGAGGAAGCGCGGACGGCGGCGGTTATTACATTGAAATATAAGTTTTTAGACGGACTCGTTAATTGGCGCGATTACGAAGCGACGTTGCGAAGCGCTTACGCCCAAGAAACCGACGACTGGAACCAAGAGCAGTACGACGAAATTTTCGCGACGGAGTAACGCCGCCGCAAACCGAGTCGACGCAACCGTTTCCAACGCGGCTAAACGTCGGCGTCGGAAACGGTCTCAACGCGTCGTTTTTTTCTTGACGTCCGCTTGGGCGAGCGTTATAATAGAGAACGTCGAGGCGGCGCGACCGGTCGCGTCGTCGTATTTTCTGCGGGCTGTATTTTCTGCGGAATGAGTAAAGCGTTATGCGCAAAGATTTTAAAGAGACCGCTCGAAATCTGTTGGCGGAACTGAAACGCGAGGTCGCTCGCCCGGAACTCGACGGATTCGGGCGAACGGTCGAACCGCCGTTGGACGTCGACGCCTTGTCGGACGAGCAAAAAGGCGTTTACGAAGCGCTTCCGGCGAGCGTCCAAAACTGGCTCGCGTTGTGCGACGGCGTCGAAGTCGACGAACGGTTGCACGGCCTCGGCGCCATTGTCGAAACGCTCGAAATTTTCGACGAATGGAAGGAAAAAGGCTGGACGCCGATCGGCGACGATTGCTGCGGAAACTATTACGTTTGCGTACCTTGCGAGCTGAACGGCGAGACGCGTTTCCCGGTCGTCTTTCTGGACGGCGAATGCGACGACGAGGGATATATCGTCGCGTCCGATCCCGCGATTTTTTACGTCGAGCAGCTGAAAGAAACGCTCTTCGCGCTCGCCGAAGAAGACGACGAATGGGATTCTTGGCCGTTCGACAAAGAAACAAGGCTCGCGGAAGACCCTGAAATTACGGCGTTTGGGTTTGCGCTCCCTTGGGACGGAACGACGAAGAAGATCGGGGACGACGAAGACGAGTGAAACAATGTCGCAACCGTTTGACGTCGCGTCGTTTGCGGCGACGTCGAAAGCCGAGCGTTTCGCTTCCGTTGGGCGGCGGAACGCTTGACGTCGCGTAATGACGGCGCTTTAAGCGCCCGTCGCGTTTAACGTTAGGAGAACGTAATGAACGCCGAAAAGCCTTTTTTGCTGGAAAATCTCGACGAGTTTCACTTGGAAATCGTCCGGCGCCCGATCGAAGAGATTTGCAAATTTTACCGAGAGGACGACGAGAACGTTTCCTGGGCCGACGTCGCGTCCGAGAAAAATAGCGCCGAAACCGCCGACGGCGAAGGGGCCGAGCGCGTTCAAGTTAACGTCGACGCCTCGCCCGAAGGGGTTAAGAGCGTTCAATTTAGCGTCGAGGGAGCGCCCGAAAAAAAAGTAGTCGAGGTTTTCTTGAAAGCGCTCTTGGGAACGCTCGCCAAAATGGGCGCGATAAACCGCGAGGACGACGTCAAGCGCGTTTCTTGCGTCGAACTTCCGCCCGAAGCGCTGGCGGAGGCGTTCGAGGAATTGTATCCCGCCGACTTCGGGCAAAAAACGCCGCCGATAAGATACGGTTTCTCGCCGGTTAGCGCGCCCGACGTTTCCGTCTTTTTCGAGCCGCGTTTTAGCGGGCTCGCGTTGCGGGCCGGGGGATCGAGAACCGGCAAAACGTCGGTTTTTAGCTTGCGT
>JAFTUJ010000305.1 GCA_017466305.1 Thermoguttaceae bacterium | reverse complement strand
CTCGGCGAGCGGCTTTGGGCAAATAACGTATTGGGGCGGCGGCGCGCGCGAAACGTTGCGCTTTGTCGGAACCGAAGGGGACGATTTCCTTTATTACGCGAACGGCTCCGGGTATTATGAAACGGCCGGCGGGAAAACGTACCGGTTTGAAAATGTTAATTCGGTCTTCGTCGACGGCTGAAGCGGCGGAAACGACGTCGCGACGATCGAGTACACCGCTTTTAACGACTCTTTAAAAACGACGAACGCCGATTTGACCCTTTCCGGCGGCGTGTTTTAGCTCGTCGCGAAGAATTTTACCGACGCGCGGATCGCTTTTGTATACGGCGGCGAAGACTCGCTTTACGCGACCGACTCCGGCGACGACGTCGAGGCGGTCGGCGCCAAAAAGAAGGCGATTTTGACCGGAACTTTCGGCGGCGACGAAACGACGCCGGGGCGCGAATACGTTCGCGTTATAACGAACGTCGCGGAGACGGCTTTCGACCCGGAAACGACGCTCGGCGCCTTGTCGTTGGTCGGCGACGATTCGACCGGAGCGTATTACGTCGCGGAAATTGGCTCGCTGACCTATTTCGATTTAGAAACAAACGCGACGGCGACGGCGCGCAACGTCAAGTCGCTGAAAATTTCCGGCGTCGCGGAGAGCGCCGACGAGCGTTTCGAAGTCGTTTTGCCGGAAGACCTTGCGGAAACGAGCGAAGACGAGTCGCACGTCTCTTACGTCGACTCAAAAGGTTGGAAATTGTCGACGCCCCTTTGGAAAAAGGCGACCGTCGCGACCGTTTCGGCGGCGATTTTGGAAGTCGAACCGACGGCGGCGGAACTGGGCGACGCGTTGTTTGCCGACGAGTCGGTCGATTGGAGCGAATTTAACGGCGACGAAGCGACGGAAATCGCCGCGTTTGTCGGCGCGCTCCCGTTCGGCCCGACGGACGTTTGGGAAACGTTGGACGCGCTCGACGGCGAAGAAAACCGACGTAAGCGCCGTTTGTCGCGTTGATTAGCGCGGTTAAAACGCCGTTGAGCGAAAAGCGGCGGCGTTGGCGAAAGCGTCGACGTTGGCGAAAGCGTCGACGTTAGCGTTAACGTTAGCGGCGGCGTTGGCGTCGACGCGGCGCGACGCGAACGGTCGCGTCGGTTAATCAAGATGTTAACGCGTTGGAAAATAAAGAGTTGCGGAGCAGACAGGGGCGGCGATGAACGACGGCGCGAACGAAAAAACGCCCGAACGTTGGGCTAACTCGTTGGGAATGCAGTTTTTAGCGGTTGCGCCCGGAACGTTCGAGATGGGAAGTCCGCGAACGGAGCCGCGCCGCTTCGCCGACGAAACGCCGCGTCGAACGACGTTGACGCAACTCTTTTATTTGAGCAAGTTTCCGACGACGCAGGCGGAATGGCGCGCCGTCGTTGGAACGAATCCGAGCAAAAATCGCGGCGTCAAACGGGCGCCGGTCGAGCGCGTCAGTTGGATCGATTGCGTCGATTTTATTGAAAAGCTTAATTCCGACGAGTACTTGCTCGAACTGACGACTTTCTTGGGGCCCGAATGGCGGTACGGTCTTCCGACCGAAGCTCAATGGGAGTTCGCCTGCCGCGCCGGAACGACGACGGCGTATTCTTTTGGCGAGACGGCGACCGGCGTCGAGGGCGCGTTTGGGCGTTTCGTCGGCGGTTCGCGCGACGGGGAAGGCGAGGGCGACGAAGGAGCCGGGAGAACCGAAGGAGCCGGGAGAACCGAAGGAGCCGGGAGAACCGGAGGCGGCGGGAGAGCCGAAGGCGTCGGGAGAGCCGAAGGCGTCGGGAGAGCCGGAGGCGGCGGAGGCGGCGTTGAAAACGGCGGCGGAAGAGAACGCGTCGCAACTGTCGGCGGCGAAACGACTTGCGACGTCGGCCTTTTTGCGCCGAACCCTTGGGGCTTTTGCGATATGCACGGGAACGTTTGCGAATGGACGGTCGATCGATACGGCGAGTACGACCCGGCGCGAAACGTCGACCCAATCGGCGCGTCGAGCGGAGCGGAGCGGGTCGCGAGGGGCGGAAGTTGGCGCAGTCCGGCGGAAAATTGCCGCAGCGCGTCGCGTTTCAATTTTTTAGCGACGTATCGCGGCGACAATTGCGGTCTTCGCGTCGGCATTTTTCGGCGGAATTGAGCGTTTGGCGTTTCGGCGACGTTTCGCGGTCGGCGGCAAAAGCGTCGGCGATTACGCGTTTCAGTATTGCGACTTGTTGTCGACGATCGTGCTTTCGGATGGACTTGAAAGCGTCGGCGATTATGTGTTTTATGGTTGCAAATCGTTAAACGCGTTGCGTCGCTTCGACTTTTAACGTTGGGGCGGCGCATCTCCCGCCTTTTGCGTCGGGGTGTTTCGGTCGACGTTTTTCTTGTTTTTTGCGTCGCGCCGTTTGCCGTCGGGGTGTTTCGGTCGACGTTTTTCTTGTTTTTGACGTTTGGGTTGTTGGCCTATTGGTCGCTGGCTATTGGCTTGGGGGCGCGGCTCTTTCACCTAGAATTCCTCTTGCGCAACCGTTGCGAAATAACGCGATGCGCGCGAAAGTCTCAAAAAATAAAAAACGAGCCGATTTTCACCGAAGTCGCGAAGAAATCTTCGACGCAACCGTTTAACCGATTTAATCGCAACCTTTATGCCGCCGGCGTCGGGAACCGCCGCAAAGGGCGCGCGTTGGCCGACATAAGAGACGGGGAGCGCGGAGAGCGTCGTTTTGGGCGTCGGGCGAAAACGATATTCTGTCGCAAGCGTTGAAAGTCCTTTAAAACGAAGAACTTGACGGCGCCTGTTTTCGCTTTTCCCATTGTTTTTGACGTTGTT
>JAFTUJ010000304.1 GCA_017466305.1 Thermoguttaceae bacterium | reverse complement strand
TAACGCAAACAGTCGTTTTTTAAAAATTTTTTCGTTTAACAACGCGCCGACGACGTACAAAGGGACGACGCGTTCGTTTTTCCGGAATATTAGTTGCAAACTAATAAATAGGCGTAAAAGGAAAAATGGATAAATCTGGGAAAGTTTTTGTAACCGGCGCGACCGGTTTTATCGGTTCCAGTTTGACGCGGCAACTGTTGGAGGCGGGGTACGTCGTGCGCGGAATGAGCCGTTCGAAACCGAAAGCGCCTCCCGGAGCGGAAGACTCGCTCGACGCGCTTTGGAACCATCCGAATTTCGAGTACGTCGCCGGCGACGTTAACGACGTCGACTCGTTGACGCGCGCAATGGACGGCTGCCGATACGCGATTTCGCTCGCCGGATACGCTCGCAACTTCGCGCGCGATCCGCAGGTGTTTCACCGGATTAACGTCGACGGAATGCGCAACGTTTTTACCGTCGCGAAAAAGCTTGAACTTGAAAAAATCGTTTGGACGTCGACGATCGTAACGTTTGGGCCGACGCGAAAAGGGGAAACCGGCGACGAAAATATGCCGCGTATCACCGACAAATATTACACCGAGTACGAGGAGTCGAAGAGCGTCGCGGAGGCCGAAGCGCTCCAATGGATTAAAAAGGGGTTGCCGCTAACGATCGTCAATCCGACGCGGGTGTACGGGCCCGGTCAGCTTTCCGAAGGGAACGCGATGGCGGCGCTGATTCGCGATTATCGCCGAGGGACGGCGCCGTTCCTGTTAAACTGGGGAAAAAATATCGGGAATTACGGTTACGTCGACGACGTGGCGCGCGGGCATATGTTGGCGTTGGAGAAGGGCCGAATCGGCGAACGGTACATTTTGGGCGGCGACAACGCTTCGCTGCTCGAACTTTTCCGTTTAATCGATAAAGTCGACGGACGGCGCCATTTCAAACTCCCGATGTATAAGTTTTTCCCGCTTCTTTTCGCGGGTTCGCAGAAGGCTTGGGCGCTCTTGACGGGCTTTTATCCCCGCATCACTCCCGGCTGGGTGCGGACTTTTTGTGTCGATTGGACGTATTCGTGCGAAAAAGCGAAAAACGAACTCGGATACGACCCGATTTCGTTGGAAGAGGGGTTGCGGCGCACCTGCGAATGGCTCGACGCGCTTTCGGCGAAGAAGCGGTAACGGTTTAGGGACGGCGCAAAGTCGACGTAGTCGGCGCGGTTGGCGCAAGCTTTGCGGATTGCGTGAACGGCGCAAATAGCGTAAACAGGGCAACCGACGCAAACGAAGCAAACGACGCAAACGACGCAAACGAGCGCAAATTAACTGCGGTAAAACGCTTTAAAAATGCGGAAAATAACGAAAAAGGCGAATTTTCCAATGAAACGAACTGCGAAAAACGAACGAACGAACGAACAAAACGCGGCGAACGACCGTCGCGACCGAGCGGACGTCGCGACTAAAGCGACGCGCTTTACCGCGCTTTCCCAAGCGTTGCGACGTTCGACGGCGGCGTTGACGTTAACTTGCGGCGTCTGCGTCGTTGTTTCCGGTTGTCAATCGTTTTTAGGAGCCGACGACGAACGATTTCGACGCGGACGCGGCGAGTACGCGCTCAACGACGAAGCCGTTCTTCGCGATTGGGAACAGGCCGCTCGCGAAACGGCGGGAAGCGCGCCGAATACGTCGAAAGCGTCGAAAACGCCGATTGGCAAGGTTGGCGAAAATGGGCAAGGTAAGCGTTTAGGACAAAACGCGGAAAACGATCCGGCGTCGAGTCAACCGATTTTGCGTTCCGCCGCTTTTGACGAAGAGGGCGCGGAACAAGGACGTCGCGTCGCGTTGCAAAAACCGGTTTCTGAAACGGAAAATGGCTCTCCGGCGACCTTTGGCGAACGGGTCAAGGGACTTTTTTCGCTTCCGAAAAAAGAGCCGAAAGTCGTCGAACGTCGAGACGAAAGCGCGGGCTTGGCAAGAATTCCAAATTCGACTCGCGCGGTCGAGAAGAGCGGCGCTCGCAAACTGGCTTTGCCGAACGTCCTTCCGACGCCGAAACGGCGGGGACGCGAAAAATTCCCGGTCGATCCCGTCCTCCAATACGACGAATCGCGGTTTATGCCCAGTTTTCAAACCTGTCGACAATATCATTCCCCCCTTGCGCCGCGCAAGCCGGTTGAACAACCGTTAACTTCGGTTGAACAAGGAGAAGCGGCAAAGGTTTCGCGGTCGCCTAATCTTGCGCAAACGGCGCCGACTGTTCCCGGTTCAAGCGCGACGGCGAGCGGGAAAATTCGGCAAAATCCGCAAACTCGAGTTTCCGGACGCGAACTTGTCGCCAATTCCGATAAGCGTCGCGCGTTAAACGAAGACGCGGAGGGCTGGGCGACGAGCGGTTCGGCTTCGCCGACCAATTCGACGACCGGTTGGGGAAAAACGCGCCCGATCGCCGCCGTTGCGAACGGCGAGAGCGCGCCGTTGAAAGGGACGGTCGCTCCGGTTGGATATTTGAACGTTTCTAATAAAAAAAGAGCGGATTTTCAAAGTTTAACGGAGCGATGCGACGGATTTTTTGGTTGGAACGCCGCCGACGAACCGCTTTTGAACGCAATTGTCGCGCCGACGGGAGAAGATAGCGAAAGTTTAACGGCGTATTCGGCTCCGTCGCCGGCCGTCGACCCCGTCGCCGCTCCGCTTTCCGAATCCTC
This sequence comes from Thermoguttaceae bacterium, assembly GCA_017466305.1. Taxonomy (GTDB): domain Bacteria; phylum Planctomycetota; class Planctomycetia; order Pirellulales; family Thermoguttaceae; genus RUG369. Next base: position 368 of record JAFTUJ010000304.1, on the reverse strand, counting down.
CGCGTTTGCTGCGGAAGTCGCCAACGTCGCGACGGAAAATGGGTATGGAGCGCAATTGGCGGAAGACGCGGCGACTTTAACGACTCCTGCGGCGACCGGAGAAACGTTTGCCGCCGCCGACGCGTTAGCGGCGTCGCCGTCGGTTCAAACGACGAACGGATCGGTTGCGGGAGTTGGCGAAGTTGCGGAAAAAGGAGGGAACGCGCCGGTTTTGACGGCGTACGCGCCGTCGCCGTCGACTTCGACGCAAGAATCGGTTGCGCGGACGCGCCAAAACGCCGATTTCGCGTCGCAATTAGGCGAGACTAATTTCGCTTGGTTTGATTCGCAACCGCAAAACGTCGCGCCGCAACCGCAACGGGAACCGG
>JAFTUJ010000303.1 GCA_017466305.1 Thermoguttaceae bacterium | reverse complement strand
TGTCGCGATAAACAACATCGGAGACCCGGGACGACGCGCTCGACGTTTCTTGCGACGACTGTTGGGGAGGACGCGCCGTCCGCGTTTCGAAAGGGGCGCGTTCGGGCGCTCGACGGCGCGGCGGCGTTGGGACAGGACGTTTTTAACCGTTTGAACGATCAACGTTTAAGGCGTCGAGCGTTTAAGCGTTTTCGTCGACGAGCGAGACGACGCGGACTCGCGATTCTTCGACGACGCGGATCTTGCCTTCGCGGGCGAGCCAGCCGATCCCCTCCATCACGTAGTCGCGCGGCGCGCCGATTCGCTTGACGATCGCGCTGACGCTTTGCTTGCCGTGATAGCGCAGAATCGTCCAAATGCGCCCCGCCATCGTTCCCATCGCCGGCGTTTGATCGCGCCCGCTTTCCAAGCCTTCGCCGTTCCAAATCGAAGTCGTTTCGGACATTGCGTTTTTCCTTTCGTTAGGTCGGTGTTGGTCGTCGAGCGTTCTTCGCGGCGGCGTTTTTGATTATTTTGTCGCTGAAACGAAAATCGACGTTTTCAAAGCCGCTTTTAAAGCCGTCTCGCGAGTCGGCGAACGCGTCGACGCGGCGTCGACGTCGCGTTTTTTCCGTTCGGCGTTAATTTACCTCCTTGAAACGGCGGCGGAACGGAGGCGCGACTTTTTTCAACGGCGGCGGCGAAAGCGGGGGAAACGGTCGCGGAAAAGTTGACGCGAGCGGTCGCGGCGGCGCGGAGCGCGAAATTTTCGCGTCGCGACGACGAACGGTTCGACCGTTTTTAACGGTCGCGCGGACGCGGCGGCGAAGGTTTCGCGTTAAAGTCGGGCGACGCCCTTTCGGAAATTGCGATTGTGTATATAAGAAAGAAAGAACTTACTTTCGCAATCGACGCGAGCGCCGCCGCATCTCGACGGTCGCTCGTCGTAAATCCCGCAATTCGGCGATATAGAAGGAAATAAGAGCGATGTCGAAATTGACGCAATCCCCCGCTTGGCAAAACCTCGAACAACCTCAAAAGGAACTGGCGCCGGTGCAAATGCGCGACATGTTCGCGAGCGACCCGGATCGCTTCAATAAATTCTCCGTCGAGTTCGGCGGGATTCTCTTCGACTACTCGAAGAACCGAATCAACGAAAAGACGGTCGATCTCCTCGTCGCGTTGGCCGAGCAAGCCAAGGTGCGCGAAATGGCCGAAGCGATGTTCACCGGCGAAAAAATCAACGTTACCGAACGTCGCGCCGTTCTGCACACCGCGCTTCGCAACCGCTCGAACACGCCGGTTTACGTCGACGGCAAAGACGTGATGCCGGACGTCAACCGCGTCTTGGCGAAGATGAAAGATTTCAGCGACCGCGTTCGCGACGGGCGTTGGACCGGTTACACCGGCAAAGCGATCACGGACGTCGTCAACGTCGGGATCGGCGGTTCCGACCTCGGCCCCTGCATGGTCTGCGAAGCGCTGACGCCGTATCAAACGAACCTCCGCGTTCACTTCGTTTCGAACGTCGACGGAACGCACGTCGCCGAAACCGTTAAGAATTTGAATCCGGAAACGACGCTCTTTATCGTCGCGTCGAAGACGTTCACGACGCAAGAAACGATGACGAACGCCGAGTCGGCGAAGGCTTGGTTCCTCGCGACGGCGAAAGACGAAGCGGCGGTTGCGAAACACTTTGTCGCGCTCTCGACGAACCGCGAGGAAGTCGTCAAATTCGGGATCGACCCGGAAAATATGTTCGAGTTCTGGAGCTGGGTCGGCGGGCGTTACTCGCTGTGGTCGGCGATCGGGCTTAGCATCGCGTTGGCGGTCGGGTTCGAAAACTTCGAAGAACTCTTGAGCGGCGCGCACGAGATGGACGTTCACTTCCGCACGACGCCGTATCGCGAAAATATTCCGGTTTTGATGGCGCTTCTCGGCGTTTGGTACAACAACTTCTTCAACGCGGAAAGTTGCGCCGTTTTGCCTTACGACCAATACCTGCGCCGCTTCCCGGCTTACCTGCAACAGGGCGATATGGAGAGCAACGGCAAGGGCGTCGACCGCGAAAACAACCGCGTCGACTACTCGACCGGCCCGATCGTCTGGGGCGAGCCGGGCACGAACGGCCAACACGCGTTCTATCAGCTGATTCACCAAGGGACGAAGCTGATTCCTTGCGACTTCCTCGCGCCGGCGCAAACGCAAAACCCGATCGGCGACCATCATCAAAAGCTGATCGCGAACTTCATCGCGCAAATGGAAGCGTTGATGAAGGGCAAGACGGAGGAAGAAGCGTTCGCGGAGCTGACGAAATCGGGCTTGGACGAAGCGGAAGCGCGTCGTTTGGCGCCGTCGAAGGTCTTCCCGGGGAACCGTCCGACGAACGCGATTTTCTTCGAAAAGTTGACGCCGCGCATGTTGGGCCGCATTATCGCCGCGTACGAGCTGAAAATTTTCGTCCAAGGCGTCCTTTGGAACGTCAACTCGTTCGACCAAATGGGCGTCGAACTCGGCAAGCAACTCGCGAAGGCGGTTCTTCCGGAGTTGGTCGCCGCCGAGCCGACGACGTCGCACGACTGCTCGACGAACGCGCTGGTCGAATACTTCAAAGCGCGCCAAGCGAAGTAGTTAGCGTGTTTTTTCCTGGGCGGCGCGATTTTTGAGCGCGTCGTCCAAAACGAGCGTTGCTTAGCGACGGAAGCGCGACAGCGGACGGGCGAACGCGAAAAAGCGTCGGACGTCGCGTTGATTCTCGCTTCCGTCGCGGTGTTTCTTGACGTCGAGCGCAAAATGAAAGCGCGCGGCGCGTGAAATCCGCGTCGGACGGCGACGTTTTA
>JAFTUJ010000302.1 GCA_017466305.1 Thermoguttaceae bacterium | reverse complement strand
GACGTTAGCCGCCGACGGGGGAAGCAAACGTTAATAACGCGCGAACGCCGCTTGGGCGGACGGCGCCGACGTTTGTCGCCGACGGGTTAAGCAAACAATAATAACGCGCGAACGCCGCTTGGGCGGACGGCGCCGACGTTTGCCGCCGACGGGTTAAGCAAACAATAATAACGCGCGAACGCCGCTTGGGATCGGGCCGGGTAAAATCTTTACTTCCAACGGATTAAGTAAACGCCGGAGCGCGGCGCGTCGAGCTTGAGAACGCCGTCCGAATACTCGACGTCGCGTTCGAGCGCGGCGTTCTCGTAATCGATTTGCAGAACGCTAACCGAACCGCTTGCCGGAACGCCGGAAAGCGCGATTTCAATCGGGGCGTCGGTCGCGTCGTTTTTGAAAAAAGAAACGAGAAGGCGTTTTTCGGCGTTTCCGTTCGAACCGTCGCCGCCGATTCCGCCGAGGAGCGCGACCGAGCCGCTTCCGCCGTCGACCGTCGCGACGCGATTCGGGGAAAGTTTCGCCAATTCGCCGAACGCGACCATCGAGTAATACGTCTTGCGCGGTTCGCCGTAAGGGTCGAAAAGGCCCCAGTTATGCAAGCCGTACGCGTAATAATTCGACATGTCGAGCGGGCCGTCTTGCCAACGCGACATAACGAAACAGTTGAAGCCCGCCGCGTCGGCGCCGTGCAGGCCCTCTTCGGACGTCGAAAATTCGCGTTTGCGCGCGGCGCCGCCCTTCGTTCCGTGCACTTCGTCCCAACCGATCGGGAAGTAATGCCATTCGTTGAGATGAAGTTCCGCGTTCGGGAAACCTTTGTCGTCCAAGAGCTTGCGCATCGCGAACGGCGGGTCGAGCACGTCCGACGGGCCCTTGGCGTAACAGTGCCAAGAAACGAAGTCGAGCGGCGCGTCGTTCGCTTTGCAGACGTCGGCGAGCCAACCGATAAGTTTCGGATCGGCGTGAGTTAGGGCCGGGCCGCCGATCTTGATCGTCGGGAACTCGGCGCGAAGTCGCTTGGCGACGACGACGTAAAATTGGCAGTACGACGCCCAGTCCGGGTCGTCCCACATTTGCGGAACGAGGTTCGGTTCGTTCCAAATCTCCCAATATTGGAGGTTCCACTTGTGTCCGTTCGCCCAACCGGCGTTGTAATGGCGGACGATCGCGGCGCAAATTTCGGCGTATTGTTCGGCGTTCGGCTTCTTCGCGAAGTAGCCGCGCGGCGCGTGCTCGATGCTCGTGCCGAGACGGTAAATCGGTTGCGCGCCGCCTTTTAGAATCGCTTCGATATAGTCGTCGGTCGCGTCGAAAAAGTAATTTTTCGGGTCGGCGGGGTCGGCTTCGAGATTGCCGAAAATTTGGTGAACGTCGACAAGACGTAAACCGTTGTTGTCCCAAGGCGCGTCGTGCAGACGAACGGTCGAGAAGCGGCAGGCTTCGGCGACCGGCTGGTCGTCTTGGAGGCGTTGGTAGGAGAGGCGCGTCCAAAGGTTGACGCCGTTGAGCGGTTTGATTGTTCCGACGGTTTTCGAAAAATCAACGGCGTACTTCGGCGCGGCGTCGGAGGCGGCGTCCGGAGCGTTTTGCGCGGAAACGGGGGCGCCGACGGCGAACGTCGCGACCAAGGCGGCGGCGACGAGCGCGGCGGAAAGTTTGAAAAATCGCGACGTTTTCATAAAATCAAAAACTCCTTAAAAATAAGGGGGAAACGGAAGAAACGGAAAAACGAAAGGAAAACGGGCGCGCCGTTCGAGGAACCGAGACGGCGGCGCCGGAAAGGGGAAAACGTTAAAAAACGTTAAAAACGACGACGTTAGCAAGCGTTGCTAAGCGGCGTTAGCAAACGCGGATAAAGTCGACTTTGAGGATGCGGGCCAAAATTTCGAGTCGGTCGGCGATATGACCGACGCCGATGGCGCAGTGGTGGGCCGGGCCGCGTCGCGACCAAGCGTCGACGAACTCGCGGGCGCCGGTCGAGAAGCGGTAACGGCTGTTCGCGTTCCCGATTTCGAGAATCGGGCCTTCCTCCGAAAACCCTTGCGCGACAAGGAGTTTGACGTTGCCGTCCGGCGCGTCGACGACCGAAAGCAACGTCGCCGGGCCCGCTTGCACCGACGTTTCGACGCTGAGACCGGCGCCGACTTTCCCGTGATAAACTTCGAGCGGTTTGATTTTCGTTTTTCCGTTCGCAATTTTCGGGTGGCAAGGGCCGTCGTGCCCGAGGAGAACGACGTCGTCGTCGAAGTCGAGCGCGTAAAATTCGGAGAACGCGCCGCCGACGCCGAAGGAGTCGAGGATTTTCATCGCCAAGACGTTTTTCACCTCGTACTCGCCCGCGACCGGGACGCCGCGCGCCGTCAGCATCGAGTTCCCGACGATGACCGACGCGATCAGGTCTTCGTAACGCTCGTCGCCGTGCCCGTTGTAGAAGTAAGCGAGCGCGTCTAAGTCGAAGTCGGAAACGAACTTATCGAGCGCGATCGACGTGCGGGCGGCGCGACGCAGCTCGAAGTCGACGCAGTCGGGGCGGACGTCGAATTCGTCCCAAATTTCGGCGACTCGGGCGTCGATTTCCGGTTCGGAGACTTGCTCGCGGCGTTCGAGGACTTCGCCGAACTCGCGGATTTCGAAGTGCGGGCCGAGTTGCGCGGAAAGGCGGGTCAGGTCGGAGTAGATGTCGAGCATGCCGTTGTAATAATGACCTAAGAGCCCGATTCTGCTCGATTTAAGAATCGACGCGACGCGGGCCGCTTCGATCCAAGCGCGGAGTTTGTCGTCGACGAACGGGTCGTCTTGCAGGACGCCGGTGATTTGGTAAAATTCGACGCCGGAGCGCAAGAACGCGTTCGCGATTTCCGGGACGCTGCACGCTTGGCAGTTCGCGAGCCATTCGCCGGTCATTTTGGTGCGGTCGCCGAGTTTGTTGAAGGTCGCGTAATCGATGGCGCGGGTCGGCTGCAGGTTGAGGACGACGACCGGTTTGCCGAGTTTTTGAACGACCGGAAGAACCGTCGAGGAAAGCGCGTAAGTCGAGACGTAAAGGAAGATAAGGTCGACGTCTTCCCGTTGGAAACGGTCGGCGGCGGCGCGAGTTTTTTCCGGATTGTCGATCAAGCCGACGTCGACGACGTTCGCGCCGAGGGAGCGGAGTTTGTCGGCGACGACGCCTTGATAGCCGACGAGACGTTCGCGCAAACCTTCGAATTGCGGCCAATACGTTTCGAGACCGATTCCGTAAAGACCGACGGTCGTCGTTGTTTTCGCGCTCATTTGCGGTTCCTTTTCGGTTGGGAGCGAAACGGCGAAAGGCGCGCTTCGCTCGGCGTTTTTAAGGGGTTTGAATATTTTAAGTTTGAAACGATTTTCTATTTTGTTCGCGGCGCTTGCGTTACTCGGCGTCGACGGGGCGTTCGGACGGCGGCGGCGACGCGGCGTCGTCCGAACGTTCGTGCTCGCAGTCGGCGGAATGGATATGCAACCCTTGCGAACGCGAGTGTTGCGAATGGTCGTGCGGGGCGCCGCTTTCGCAGTCGGGGCAACGGAGCGCGGCGCTCGGGTCGAATTGGGCGGCGGCGCTCGGCGGCTCGGTCGAGAAGACGGCGCGGTCGACTTGGAACGACAGCTTCAACGTGTAACCGACTTCGACGAGGAAGACGACGGCGCCGATCAGCGGGAAAACCAAGCCGAACGGGCGCGCGGTAAAGCCTTGACCGGGAACGGTTTTGACGCTCTTGGGCAACTCGTCGAGGACGAGCGATTTTTTCAGGTTTTCCGGGTCGTAAAGGAGGACTTCCGCCGGGTCGTCGGTCAAGCGGTCGATGTTGAGGCCGCGCGCCGACGTTTCGAACTCGGCGCCGTTAACCGCTTGGAAACGGTAAGTTACCTCCATTTCGGGGCGGCCGTTGACCCGGGTTCCGGTCGGGGAAACGTCGACGGGAACCGCTTGCGCCGGAGCGCCGGAGCGCAGAAGCGGAATCGTTCGCAAGCCGCGGCGAACCGGGCCGATAATCGCTAAACAAACGCCGATAAATAAGAAGATCGAGAGGAACGCCGCGACAAAAAGTAGCGAGCCGAGCGAGTCGCCGAACGGCGCGGTCGACGTTCCTTCGGCGCGGAGAACGTCGGTCGTTCCGGCTTTTTTCTCGACGGCGACGAGGCTTCCGGGCTCGCGGTAAGAAAACGAGTGCGAAACGCCTTCGAAGTAAGAGCCGTCCGGACCGGGGCCCGCGAACTTCCAGCGATACGCCGAACGTCCGTTGATTTCGACGTTTCCGTCGTCGCAGGAAACGAGCGTCGCGATCGAATACGGCTCCCAAGTCGCGCCGCGGTCGAGGAGGGCGGTTCCGACTCGCGTCGTTCCGAAGAAGCCGACGACGAACAACATTGAGAAGCAAAGCCAAAACCAGCCGAAGGTCGAGGTCGCGGTCGAGCCGAAGAGGAGCGCGAGTTTCGCCGTCGTCGAGACGTCGCGCGGAACCGGCGGCAACTCCGCGAGTTTCGGGTTCGGCGGAAGGGACGCGAGGTCGATTTCCGGCTCGTCGTCGGCGAGAACGTAACGGCGTCCGTCGACGACGACAAAGGAGCGCCCCTGCGCGTCGAATTGGCGTTCGGCGGAGGTTAGCGGCTCGTTCGGGTCGATGTTCGGGACGTTCAGCGGGGATTCGATCGCGTCGGGGCGTTCGGCGGGCATTGCGGTTCCTTCCATTTTGACGTTATTAATATATAGGGGAAGCGGCGGCTCTTTGGCGGCGTCGACGTTTTTCGGGAAAACTTGGCGGCGACGAACTCCGCGTTTTGCGCATTATAACCGATTC
>JAFTUJ010000301.1 GCA_017466305.1 Thermoguttaceae bacterium | reverse complement strand
TTTTTACGTCGATTTTCTCTCTTTTGTCGCTTTCTTTTCCGCTTTCTTCGCGTTCTTTTGCGTATTTTTAAGCGCGGTTCTTTTTCGAGCGAGCGTTTTCGGGGGCGCGTTCCCGCTTTTTTCTTCTCCTTTTTCTTTTTCCCCTCGACTTCTTTTTCGGGCGTTTTCGCGTCGACGTCGGCGCCGTTTTTTCGCGTCGCGGCGTCGACGCAAGGACGACGGGCGCAAAATCTGCGTCGGACGACGCCGGTTTTTACGGTCGACGCGATTTTTTGCGCCGCGCCGGTCGCGCCGCGAAAAGCGAATCTAGGCGCTTTGCGGGAAACGCGGCGACCGGTCTCGGTATTTATTTCCGATTTTTCGGTAACTTTTCGCGGCGTTTTTTCGCGTGTAAAATTTCTAGACGAATTTGTTTTAAAATCTTGCGATTAAGGCATTTATAGTCTGTAAGGAATCGGAATTTCGTTGTAAAATGTCGACGTCGCCGCAAAGGAGCGCGCGAAGGAACGCCGGACGCGAAAAGGTTCGCGACCTTCCTTCCCGACGGCTTGGCGGCCCGGAAGCCGAAAGGAGAACGCGAATCGCGTCGATTTCGCCGTCGACCGAAACGGCTTCGTCGGAAAAGGAAAATCGTTTATCGTCGATTTTGTTTTCGTTATATATTCAAGCGACGCTCGAAGATTCGCGAAAGCGTTAACGAGCGCAAGAAAAGAAAAGGAACTCAAATGAGCAGCGCGTCTTATTATTCGTTGGAACAACAAAATCAATCCGTCGACCGTTTGGCGGCGTCCGATTTCGGCGCTTCGACCGTCGAGACTCGGAACGACGACGGCGCGTTTTTCGCCGCCGCCGTCGAAGAGCGTCGCTCGACCGGCGAACGTTCGGTCGCGTCGGTCGCGGCCGATTCGATCGTCGTTCTTTGCGGGGACGCCGGTTCGCGGGCGGCGATGCGTCGCTGTCTCGAAGTCGAAAACGTCGGCGTCGTCGAAGCGGCTTCGCCCGAAACGCTTTCCGGACTCGCGCTCGGGGACGCCGCCGGGTTCCTGATCGACTCCGCGACGTTGGACGCGTCGCCGGAAACGCTTTGCCGTCAATTGGTCGACAAATACCCGGACGCGCCGATCATCTTTATGGACGAGCCGACCGGCGACGCGGAGCGCCGCAAACGGTTGAGCAAGTTCGTTCATTCGTACATCGTCAAGCCCTGCGAACGCCAAGCGCTCCTGCAGGCGACGCGGCAAGTCTTGAAGTTGAACCGGATGGCGCGCGAAAACCGCTCCTTGCGCCAAACGGTCGGAACGCCGGCGCTTCCCGCGACGATGGCGGGCGTCTCGACGCCGATTCAAACGTTGCGCAAACAGATCGAAGCGTTCGGACGGCTCGACGCGACGATTCTGATTTCCGGCGAACGCGGCGTCGGGAAGAGCGTCGTCGCTCAACAGATTCACCAAGCCGGGCCGCGGGCGCGTTTTCCGTTCGTCGTCGTTTCGTGCAACGCGCTTCCGCCGGAGACGCTCGAAGCCGATTTGTTCGGCGTCGCCAAAGGCGCGATTCCCGGCGTCGCCTGCGACCGGCCCGGTCGGTTGGAGTTGGCGCGCGGCGGAACGATTTTCCTCGATCACGTCGAAGATTTGTCGCCGTCGTTGCAAAAGCGGATTTTCCAATTCATTCAAGACAAAACGACGCGCCGGGTCGGCTCGACCGAAACGCGCCGAATCGACGCCCGCGTCGTCGCCTCGACGAGTTGCGATTTGGCGATCGCCTGCGTTCAAGGCCGGTTCCGCGACGAACTTTACTTCCGACTGAACGCGCTGACGCTGAACGTGCCGCCGCTTCGCGACCGAGTGGAGGACATTCCGGCGCTTTCCCGCGAAATTATGAGCCGCGTCGCTCGGGCGAACGACCGGAATTTGTCGATTTTATCGACGTCGGCGCTGAACAAATTGCGCCAATACTCTTGGCCGTACAACGTGCGCGAGCTCGAGTCGGTCTTGCAGAAGGCGATGGAGACCGCGCCGGACGTCGTCGTGTCGGAAAACGACATTTCGTTCGACACGATGATTAAAGATTCGCGTTCGCCGGACGGCGCGATGGGGCTGGCCGGGCTGACGATGGCGGAAATCGAACGCCGCGCGATTATCGAAACGATTAACGCTTGCGGCGGGAATCGGGCGCAGTCGGCGCGCAAACTCGGCGTCAGCGAGAAAACGATTTACAACAAAATCAAACAGTTCAAGTTGCGCGGCATCGTTTGAGTCGCAACGGACTGCGCGGAAGAGCGGCGAAATTTATCCGTTTTCTTCGTCGCTTTCGAAGGGCGGCGGAACGGAAACGCAAGAAGAGAAAAACGACAAATGTTGAATCTTGGCGAAAGAAAGGAAATCGCGGTTTGAGTTGGGATTTTCTCAACTTCTTTGAAAAAATGTAAAAGTTTTACGTAACGCAAGAATTTTTTGAAAAAAACGGCGGCGCGCCTCAACGCGTCGCCGTTTTCTGATTGAATAAAAGACGCGCCGTTTGAAATTGCTTTAAATAAAAGAGTTGCGGTTTTGACGGGAAAGATTGCAAAGAAAAAAAAAGCGCGGCGAGAAGAAAAAAACGTCCCTCAATTTTTATTTAAGGCGCTTGCGAGGATAACGAAGATCATTTTTCCTTGACGTTTGATTGGTTGGCGCGTATTATTAACAGCGTAAAGCGAATCGTGTTTCGGAGGAATTGGAGAAACGCGTTTAGCGAAAATGTACGTCGCGAAAAGCAACGCGGTCAAAGTCGATAAAAGATTGGCGGAAGTTTCGTCTATCGGCGGTTTGAGTTGTTGTCGGCTAACATATAACGATGAAAGAGAGAAAAGATGAGAAAGTATTCGTCGGAAGCGGTCGCCTTGATTAAGGATTTTTTTGAAAAAGACGATTGGAAGTACAAGTTTGACGAGGAGAACGGCGTTTTTACCGGCGGCGTCGATATCGGTAATAAATTGGGAAGCGTGAGTTTCTACCTTTTCGTTAAAGACGATTGCGTGTTGAACGCGACGACGATGAAACTGCGCGTTTCCGAAGCGGAAAGGCTCGCGGTCGCCGAATATATTACGCGGGCGAATTAC
>JAFTUJ010000300.1 GCA_017466305.1 Thermoguttaceae bacterium | reverse complement strand
GGCGTCGTTAAAGTTTGCGCGGTCGCTATAATTGCGAATTTCGGTTTCCTAGCGCGCGATCGGGAATTTTTTTTCCTTTTAGGGGAAGGACTTTCGATTCGCCACTTGCCAAAACGGAAATTTGACGTTAAAATATCGATAGGACTTTTAGCGTCGTCGGCGACGTTTCAAGACGCGTCGCGAGCGTTGGGGCTCGGACGGCGTTCGGAACGACCGATCTTTTTAACGATTTTTTGATTTTGAGGAGTTTAACGATAATGACAGCCGCCGTTAACGCGCTCTATTCGATTTCGGCCGCCTCGACGCCCCTTTTCGGCGTTCCGGCTTGGCTTAAAGCGACTTGGCCGATCGACAAGGCCGCGTTTGTCGCCGTCGCAATTTTCATTGTCGCCGTCGCCTTGATTCGATGGTTGGCGCCTCGTTGCGGCGCGATCGCTTGGGTAACCGCTAAGGAAACGGCGTTGCAGCCCTTGTTCCTGATTTTGACCCTTTTCGGGCTCTTCGGGCTCTTCATCTTCCCCTTCTTGCCTTATCATACCTTGGGCGAGGACGTAAAAATCGTCGTGTCGCAAGGGTTGACGTTGGTGAAACTGGTTTGCGTTTTCCTCGCGATCTGGACGGCGAGCTCTTCGATCGCCGACGAAATCGAAGGAAAAACGGCGCTGATGATTTTGGCGAAACCGGTCGGGCGGCAAAAGTTTGTTTTCGGGAAATATTTGGGCGTGATGATCGCCGTTACCGCGCTCTTTTTGATTCTCGGCTTCTTCTTTATGAACACCGTCGCATATAAGTTGGCGTACGACGCGCGGGAATCGGCGAAAGAGTTGCCGACGGCGCTCGAGTGTTATCAATACGTCGCGAGAATTGCGCCGGGCTTGTGCTTGGCTTATTTTGAAACGATCGTTTTGACGGCGATTTCGATCGCGATTTCGACGCGTTTGCCGCTCTTGCCGAACTTGACGATCTGCTTGACGATTTACGCGCTCGGACACGTCGTTCCGACGTTGGTCGTTTCGAACGTCGGCGAAACGATGCCGCTCGTCGGCTTTTTCGCGAACTTAATTTGCGCGGTAACGCCGATCTTGGAACACTTTAATATGGAAACGGCGATCGCGATGGATCAGTCGGTGCCTTGGGATTACGTCGCGACCGCGGGCGTCTATTCGCTCCTTTTCGCCGCCGTCGCGATGCTCCTTTCGCTCCTTCTTTTTGAAGACCGCGACTTGGCCTAAGTTGCGAGAACGTCGCGCTAAGTTAAGAAATAGCGCGGTTTAGCGAAAATGTTAAAACGCTCTCCGTCGAACGCGGAGGGCGTTTTTTTTTGAGCGCGCGTCGCGGCGACGCTCGGCGGGATTGCGACGTGCTTGCGTCGAAGGGGCGGCGTCGAAGGGCGGCGATTAGGCAAGACGATCGAGGGCGCGAAGGCGTTGGGAGGCGCGCGTTGCGGCGACGGCTTTGTCGCGGCGAGACGAGCGGAAAACGGCGAGCGCGGCGAGACGGGAAATTCGCGAAATCAAATTTTCAAGCGGAAACGTTGGCCGTTAATAACGCGCCGCTAGAATTCGGCGGTTTTCGCTTCCTTCAACGGCGCGACGCGTTTTTTGAACGAAAGAAACGCGCGATCGACGTTGAAGCGCCGTTCCTTGCGTTCCTTTCGGGGGCGGAGCAAGCGACGGTTCGCGGCGAACGACGATAACATCGACTCCTTAACCGCTTGGGAAAAGGTGGTTTGTCGAGCTGAGGACAAGAGAACGGCGCCGAACGGCAAGAGCGCGCGATAAAGTAAGAAAAATAGAACGTAAAAGCGGACGTCGCCGCAAAGATCGAAAAAAAAGAGGCGCGAGAGGGCGCGAAGGCGACGAAACGTCGCGCCGAGCGCTTTGGAATCGTTTGAAACGACGGCGGCGCGCGACGCGAGAATAAAAAAAGCCGACCGAATAAACGGTCGGCTGAAAACGGCGAACGCGTCAAGCGAATCAGGCGAACGGATCTTCTTCGTCGTCGGAACCGAACGGATCGTCTTCCTCGGCTTCTTCGTCGGCCGGGGCGGCTTCTTCGTCGGCGAACGGATCGTCTTCGTCGGTCGCGTCGTCGGCGGAGGCGGCTTCTTCGTCGGCGAACGGATCGTCTTCGTCGGTCGCGTCGTCGGCGGAGGCGGCTTCTTCGTCGGTCGCGTCGTCGGCCGGGGCGGCCTCTTCGTCGGCGAACGGATCGGCTTCGTCGTCGGCTTCTTCGGCGTCGATGGAGTCCCAAACGCCCGCTTCTTCTTCGTCCGCGGTCTTGGACTCGACGCCGCCGAAGAGCGGGAGAAGCGCGGTCGGGTTTTCTTTGAAAATGTTCAGGTCAAGGACGACGGCGACTTGCGAACCGGCGGTTTGCGGTTTCAACGCGTCGAACAGGAGATCGACCAAAGGAGCAAGGTCGGCGCCGGAAGTTTTCAATTGTTCGGCAAGGAAAACGGGCGCCGCCAGTTTGCCGGCGGTCAGCGTCTTGTTGAATTGGTCGGCGGCGGCTTGCGCTTTTTCCGGGGCGTCGAACGCGACGACGACGGCGAGCTTCGGCGAACCGACGAGGGACGCGGCGAGCGTCAACGTTTGGAAACCGGAGAGCCCTTCAATTGAGTCGACTTGGTCGAGAAATGTAATAAAGGCGGGCGTTTTTTCTTCCGCGTCGGAATCGGCGTCCGCGAAGGAACCGGCGAGAATCGACTCCGGCGTTTTCGGTTTCTCGGGCGCAAGTTTTTCCTTAAGATTCGCCAAATCGTTGGAAGCGAGAACCATCGCGACCGCGGCGCCGTCCGTT
>JAFTUJ010000299.1 GCA_017466305.1 Thermoguttaceae bacterium | reverse complement strand
CGTCGTCGAGTCGGAGGCGGGCGGAGCGGGCGCGGCGGCGGGCGGCGCGGCGTTTTGCGGAGAACGGGACGTTTGCGCGGTTTGGACGCTTTGCGTCGTTCGGGCGGTTTGCGCGTTTTGCGGGTTCGGCGAAGTCGGACGAGTCGGGGCGCTTTGCGCGGAGCGCGTCGAGTTTGTCGAGTTTACTGAGTTTGCCGAGTTTGCCGAGGTTTCCGGCGTTAAAAGGCGTTTCGACGACGCGAAAAGGCGGTCGAGACGTTGAATAAGCTCCGCGAAACGGGCCGCGCCGCGAGCGTTCAAGACCGAGTGCGCGACGAGAACCGGAATCGCGACGAGGAGCCCGTCGACCGTCGTTACCAACGCGAAATAAATCCCGCCCGCGAGGTTCCGCCCCGAGCCGTCCGCGACCGCCAATTCGCCGAACGTCGAAACCATCCCGACGACCGTTCCGAGAAGACCGAGCATCGGCGCGACTTTCCCGATCGTCGCGAGCGGCTCCGTTCGACGGTAAAACGCGGCGGTTTCCTCCGCGACGGCGTCTTCGAGCCCTTTTTCGACGGCGGCCCAACCGCGGTCGGTTTCGCGGAGTCCGGCGGCGAGAACGCGTCCGACGACCGCGTCGTTTCGCTCTTCGGCGGCGGCGAGCGCGGCGGCGAAATCGTTCCGAGCGAGCGCGTCGGCGACGACGGTTTCAAGTTCCGGCGAGAAGAAAACGGCGCGGCGAAGCGCGAGCGCGAGCCGAATCGCCAACGAAACGGCGAGAATCGACGCGACGAGCAAAACGGCGCCGATCCAACCGCCCGCCAAAACGAGTTCGAGCAGTTTCGAGCGTTCGCCGCCGTTCGCGGCGGTCGAGTCGGTCGACGAAGCGGCGGACGTTCCGTTTTCGGCTCCGCTCCCGACGTCGGCGGACGACGGGGAAACCGGCGCGGACGGAGCGGCGTCGGAGGGCGCGGAAGTCGGCGCGTCGAGAACGGAGAGGTCGAGCGGCTCGTCCGATTGCGAACCGGCGGCGGCGAAAACCGAGTTCGGCGACGTCGGCGAGAAAGGCGAACTCGGCGCGAAACCGAACGTCGACGCGAAGAAAGCGGCGGCGACGAAAAGCGCGACGCGCCGGCGTCGGGAAGGCTTGCGTTGAACGATAATTGATTTTTGACGCGTTTTCATATTGTTTTCGAGCGAGGAACGACGCTCGCTTTCTTTTGCGTTGTTGATCGACATTAATATAAGGGGAAAGTTGATCGACATTAATAATTAAAGGGGGAAAAAGGGGAAAATCGGCGCGACGTGGAAAACGGCGACGTCGGCGCGTCTCGGCGAAACGGCGCCGTCGAAACGAGCGGGAAACGCGAGCCGGGGCGACCGGAACCGTTAAACTCAAACGGCGCGCTCGTTCCAACGTCCCGCCTTCCGTTTTATCGAACGAACGAGGGACAAAACGGCAAGTTTTTTCGGCGAAAATGTTAAAATCGGCAAAATCGTCGACCGCGCCGAGCGCCGAGGAACACAACGGAACGCCGCGTCGAAGGAGGGTTGGCGTTTTGCGTAAAATGGGGCGTTCGGGTAAGCGTTAGACGTTTCTAATCGCCGCGCCGAGCGTCCAAAAGTCGCGGAAATTCCGGGAGAAACGTCGGAAAAGCGTCCGCCCCCCTTCCCAAAACGTCGCCGTTGAAGTATGCTTTATTATAGTCGATTCGCGGGCGCCGCAACAGGCGATTTTTTATCAAAACGCGAAGAAAAAAGTAAAATTTGCAAATTGGAGCGGATTTTTTGCGAAATTTTCGCAAACGGAGCGGAATTTTTGCAAAAAGCGGCGTCCTTTTGCAAACTTTAAGTAAAACATATCGTTTAAATAAAATAGGAAGGGTTTTGCAATGGCGAAAAAAACGATCGCTAACGTCGACGTCGCCGGTAAGAAGGTCTTGATTCGCGTCGATTTCAACGTCCCGCTCGACGAAAACGGGAACATCACCGACGATCGCCGCATCCGTATGGCGCTCCCGACGATCGAATCCGTCCTCGAACGCGGCGGCCAAGTCGTTTTGATGAGCCACCTCGGCCGTCCGAAGAACGAACCGGACGCCAAATACTCGCTGAAACCGGCGGCGGTTCGTCTCGGCGAACTCCTTCCGAACGCGAAAGTCGACTTCGCGACCGACACCGTCGGCGCCGACGCGGAAGCGAAAGTCGCCGCGTTGACCGACGGGAACGTCGTCGTTCTCGAAAACCTCCGCTTCCAAGCGGGCGAAAAGAAGGGCGACGCCGAATTCGCCGCGAAACTCGCTTCCTTCGCCGACGTTTACGTCAACGACACGTTCGGCACCTGCCACCGCACCGACGCTTCGATGGTCGCCGTTCCGGAAGCGATGGCCGGCAAACCGCGCGTCTGCGGTTTCCTCGTCGAAAAGGAAATCAAGTACCTGACCGACGCGATTAGCGCTCCGCAACGCCCGTTCGTCGCGATCCTCGGCGGCGCGAAAGTCTCCGATAAGATTATGGTCATCAAGAACTTGCTCGGCATTTGCGACAAAGTCTTGATCGGCGGCGCGATGGCGTACACCTTCTCGCTCGCGCAAGGCGGCAAAGTCGGCGGCAGCCTCGTCGAACCGGACAAAGTCGAACTCGCGAACGAACTTCTCGCGTCGGGCGGCGACAAACTCGTCCTCCCGATCGACACGCACTGCGGCGACGCGTTCAGCTCCGACTGCAACAAAGAAATCGTCGCGGCGGGCGAAATCTCCGACGGTTTCGAAGGGCTCGATATCGGTCCGAAAACGGCGGAAATGTACGCGAACCTCGTTAAAGACGCGAAAACGGTCGTTTGGAACGGTCCGATGGGCGTTTGCGAAATGCCTCCGTTCGACGCCGGGACGAAAGCGGTCGCCGAAGCGATCGCGGCCAGCGATTCGATCTCGATCATCGGCGGCGGCGACAGCGCGGCGGCGATCCAAAAGCTCGGTTTCGCCGACAAAGTTTCGCACGTCAGCACCGGCGGCGGCGCTTCCTTGGCGATGCTCGAAGGCCAAAAGTTCGCGGCGGTCGAACTCCTCGACGAAGCGTGATTCGCGCTTAGTTAGGTTCGTTTCGTCGAGAAATTTTCGCGCGCGGCCCGGACGGCGGGCTTCCTTGGCGACGCCCGAAAGCAACAATGGGCGGCGATCGAACTCCTCGACGAAGCGCGAACCGCGCTTAGTTAGGTTCGTTTCGTCGAAGCGCTTGCTGGGCGAGCGTTTCGACCTCGCGACGATTTAACGCTCGGCGGCGTTTCGAGCGTTAAAATTTAACGATTAACCGGCGGACGTCGACGCGATTTTGGGTCGCGGCGACGTCCGGCGGTCGCGTTTTGCCCGGTTCGAACGCCGAAGCGGGACGCGAGACTTTTAAAATTTATCGATGTTAAAAATAATACGCGTCGCTTGGGAACGACGGCTCGCCGTTCTTGGAACGACCGATTAACGACTTTTCGACCTGTTTTGGACGGCGAGGGCGTCGACGGAGAAAATAACGTGCGTTTCGCAAATTTTTACAACGAAAAGGTTGCCGAAACTCAAAACGGCGGCGGATTTTTGGCCGTTTGGAGCGAAGCGGCGAACGGCTGGGTCGCTTTGGCGGAGCTTCTCGGGGACGAAAGTTGGAATTTCGCCTCGACGAAGGACGTCCTTTGGGCGAACGCCGAGTCGACTTTCTTCGCCGAGGTGCAAAAAGCGCTCGACGAAGCCGGGGCCGACGTCGCGACGCTCGATTTTGCGAACGACGATTATTTTTATCTCCCGCCGGTCGAGGAACCGGAGAAGATTCTTTGCGTCGGCTTGAATTACGCCGATCACGTTCGCGAGTTTGGGAACGCGCTCCCGGAAGTTCCGGTGATTTTCAACAAAGCGCCGAGCGCGCTGAACGCTTGCGACGCCGCGATCGCGCTTCCTAAAGTCTCGAATCGCGTCGATTACGAAGGCGAGCTTGTCGTCGTGATCGGGAAAGAGGGGAAAGATAT
>JAFTUJ010000032.1 GCA_017466305.1 Thermoguttaceae bacterium | reverse complement strand
GTTCGCCGAGCCGGTAAGCCGTGTTCGCGCCGTTGTACCAAGTCGCGGAGTCGCGACCGACTTCGAGCGGAGCGTAAAGGCGCGACGCGTCGCCGGCCAAGACCGTTTCGACGAAGTTGCGCAAGTGCGGGCCCGGGCCGGCGTGTTCCGACGTCGCTTTGAATTCGCGAATTTTTTTCCCTTTTTCGTCGTAAGCGACCGCGCGGCCCCAATATTTGACGTATCGCCCCCCTTCGCAGCGGACGGAGTAACCGACGGCGGGCTCGTCGCAAGTCCCGGCGCTCTTGGGGTTTTGCTTGTCCGGCAGGTTCGAGATGCAGAAGATAACCGGCGTTTCCCCGGCGTCGAAGTAAACGAACATTTCGTTCGGCGTTTCTCCGGCGTCGTCGTATCCGATTCGAGCGCCGCCCGCCAAAACGCGTTTCGGAGCGCGGATTCGGTCGAGGAAAACGTCGTTGCGGCAGTCGTCGAGGAGGTGCGCGCCCCAGTTGCCGGTCTCGCCGTTGCCGGTGTTCCACATCCAGTGCCAGTCGTATTGGAGGTTCGAGCGGTAGAGCGGAACGTCCGGCGCCGGGCCGAGCCAAAGATTGTAATCGACGTTTTTAGGCGGGGTTAGCGGCGTCGAACGCTTGCCGATACCGCGTCGCGGCGCGAACCGATTGACGCGAACCGAACGGACGGCGCCGAGCGTTTTCGCCTCGTGCAGGAACTCGCGCGCTTCCGGGTGATGCTCCGGGTCGGCGCGCATTTGCGTTCCGATTTGGCAAATTTTTCCGTATTTTTTCGCGGCGGCGACGACTTGCGTTCCTTCCCAAAAATTGAGGCAAAGCGGCTTTTCGAGATAAACGTCTTTGCCGGCTTCCATCGCCCAAATCGCGGCCAAGACGTGCCAATGGTTGCAAGTCGCGATCAACACGGCGTCGACGTTCGGGTCGTCGAAGACGGCGCGCATGTCGACGGAGTCTTTCGCTTTCGGGAAGTTCTTTTTCGCGGCGGCCAAACGACTTCGGTCGGGGTCGCAAACGGCGACGATCTCGGCGTTGGGAATTTGCGGAAGGAACGTCGTCAAGAAGAGCCCGCGTCCGCCGCACCCGACGAGCCCCAAACGGAGCTTCGTTCGCGGACGGTCGGCGAAAACGATCGGCGCCGCGAACGGCGTCGCCAAGGGAGCGGAAACGGCGGCGAGGCCGAGCGCTCCGACCGCGCTTGCCGCGATAAAACCGCGTCTATTCAGCTTTTGCATCGAAATGGTCTCCGTCGCGTCGAGTCGGCTCAAGGAAGCGCAAACGACGCGGTTAATTAAGGCGGTTAATTAAAAGGGGAAAGGGGAAAGGGGAAAAATGAAAAACGGGCGTCGGCGGGGGAAGCGAACGCGCGAAAAATGAACGCTAAACTACCGAAACTGCGTTTTTTTCGGCCCTCGAATGTTACGCGTCATTATAAAAAGAACTTAATAAGAAAGCAAGCAAAAAGACGTTTAAAAGAGTCTAATAGAGAATTTTGAACGTCGTCGCGGCGCGCGATGACGACGTAAACGTTGCAATAGAACAAGATAAGAGGAGCGGCGGCGGGGTAAAAATTTTTTAATCGTCTTTTTTGAGGCGCGCGACGTATTCGGACGGCGTTTGACCGACAAGTTTTTTGAAAACGGTCGCGAAATATTGGCTCGACGCGAATCCGACTTCTTCGGCGAGCGACGCGATCGAACGAGTCGCGTCGGCGGCGAGAAGTTCCGTCGCTTTTTTGATGCGAACGGCGTTTAAGTATTGGTTTGGCGACGCGTTCGTCAGTTCGTGAAAGCGGAGGAAGAAATTCGCCGGGCTCATCCCGCATTTGCGCGCCATCTGCGGGACGGTCCAACGGTGGCGCAACGAACTGGGGCGCGCTTCGAAGTCGAGCAAAAAATCTTGAACGATGCGGCGCGTCAGCGACTCTTCCGACGGGTGAAACGCGTCGCCGGCGTCGTTGGTTTCGAGAATGACGTAAAATATTTCGTTTAAAAGGATTGCGACGCGGGAAAAGTTGGGGCGCGCGCTCTCTTTTTTGAGTTCTTTAAGCAACTCTTTCCAAGGTTCGACGCGTTTTTTCGAAAGAGATAACGCGGATTCGTCGCCGTTGAGCGCGATCGACTCGACCCGTTTTTTGTCGGCGTCGGTTAAAACGATCCAAGACGGCCAAACCCAAGGGGAATTCGGCGCGGAAATTTGCAAGTCGATCATCGCCCAAACGCGAACGCCGCGTCGGACGTTCGGGACGCCGAAACGGTGGAGCGCCCAAGGTCGCGTAATCGTCATATCGCCCGGTTTAAGAAGGATTTCGCGACCGCTCATACTGATCGCGCCGCTTCCGCTCGCTTGGAAATTGAGTTCGACGCCTTCGTTGCGATGCCAGTCGAGCGTCCAATTTTGTTCCGTTCGCGCGTTCCAATAACCGACCGTGCAGAGGCCGGGGAGCAAGTCGTCCGGAAGCGATTCGCCGAAGTAATGCCCGTGCGTGAAAGCGCGCAACTCGACGCGACCGTCCGCGGCGGCTCGACGCATCGGCGCGCAGGCGGAAGCGTAATAAACCGCGTCTTCCGAGTAATAACAGGGCGTTTGAGCGGATTTTTTCGACATAACGTTGCGTTCGACGGCGACGACGAGTTAAAACGGCGATAATCGGGAGAAAATAGGAAAAAGGGGGAAAAGGGAAAAAAAGGAAAAAAGGCGAAGATAAGAAAAACGACGCGGCGTCGTTCGCTTCGTCGCGTTAAGGAAAAACGGCGAAACGAACGACGCGTCGCAACGGCGAGGAAATGTCAAACGAGCGTCGTAAACTGTTCGTTGACGCGGAGATCGCCGCAGTTCAGGTAACGGATGTCTTTGATTCCGAACTTCATCATCGCCAAGCGGGTGAGGCCGACGCCGAACGCGAAACCGCTGTATTCTTTCGGATCGATTCCGCCGTGTCGCAGGACTTCCGGGTGAATGAGGCCGCAAGGAATCAGTTCGATCCAACCGTCGCCGCAAGTCGGGCAACCTTTCCCGCCGCAGAGGAGGCAGTTCAGGTCGAGTTCGAAACCCGGTTCGAC
>JAFTUJ010000298.1 GCA_017466305.1 Thermoguttaceae bacterium | reverse complement strand
TCCGAGAATCGTCGCGGTGTCGGAGTTCGCGTTTTGTTCGAGTGCCAAGACGGCGGACGGGTTCGGTTCGTCGGCGAGTTCGAAAATGCTGTCGTCGTCGTCCGTTTCGGGCGCGAACGCCGCGTCGTTTTGAACTTCGACGCCTTCGAGCGCGAAATCTTCCGCGTCGTCGCCGAGGAGCGAGAGGCCGCTGTCGCTGCCGAGGTGGAGACCGCTGCCGGAGCCGGAACCGCCGAGAACGACGTCGCCGCCGTCGAGCGAAACGTTCGAGCCGCTCAGGTCGACGTCGTCGAGAAGGGAGAGGCCGCTGTCGCTGCCGAGGTGCAGGAGGTCGTCGTCGGAAGCGCCGGCGAGCGCGTCGGCGTCGGCGTCTTTTTCGAAGTTGAAGACGGAAGCGGACTCGTCGTCGTCGGCTTTCGGCGCGTCGTCGGCGACAAGAAGGAGATCGTCGTCGGCGACGTCGGCTTCCGGAGCGAACGCGGCCGGTTCCGGCGCGGTTTCCGCTTTCGGCGCGTCGTCGGCGAGGAGCAAATCGTCGTCTTGCGATTCGAGCGCGAGGCCGAAATCGGCGTCGTCTTCTTCGTCTTTATCGAAGGAAAGAGACGCGGATTCTTCGTCTTTGTCGAAGGACAGGGGCGCGGACTCTTCGTCTTTATCGAAGGAAAGAGACGCGGATTCTTCGTCTTTATCGAAGGAAAGGGGCGCGTCTTCTTCGTCTTTATCGAAGGAAAGAGACGCGGATTCTTCGTCTTTATCGAAGGAAAGAGACGCGGATTCTTCGTCTTTATCAAAGGAAAGAGGCGCGGATTCTTCGTCTTTATCGAAGGAAAGAGGCGCGGATTCGTCGTCTTTGTCGAAGGAAAGAGGCGCGGATTCGTCGTCTTTGTCGAAGGAAAGGAACGCGGACTCTTCGTCTTTATCGAAGGAAAGAGGCGCGGATTCGGCTTGCGGTTCGGCGACAATTTGCAAATCGGCGTCGGCGACGTCGTCGTCGAGGACGAAATCGGGTTCCGGAACGGCGGTCGCTTTAATTTCGAGCTTTTCGGCGGTCGCGTCGATCATCGCGTCGAAGGAGGCGGAGTCGGCGAGCATCGTCGGGAGTTCTTCGTCGTCGGAATCGTTCAAGAGGTCGGCGGCGCTCGGCGCGGCGGATTTGGAACGTTCGCGGATGAGATCCGTTAAATATTTTTCGACGTCTTCCTTGCGAAATTTCCAACTCGCTCCGTCTCGGAACGCGCGCAGTTTGTTCGCTTCGCGCAGACGGTTGACGTCGCCCGGGGTGCAGTCTAAAATTTCAGCGGTTTTTTCAAGGTTATAATACATTCGAACATTCCTAAATTTTAAACGAATTCGACAAAATGGTTTTTGACGCGTCGTCCGCGCCGTCGGCGGCGCGTCGAAGTCCGTCGAGCCCGACGACAAGGGCGTTCGATCGGTTGTATAATTTTTGGGGGGCGAACGCGGTTCGAAACGCCGCAAGCCCGGAAATTACGGACGGCGTTTCGGCAAACGAACGCGAAAAACGAGCGACAAAACGTTCGAATCGACGTCGAAAAGACGCTCCTTCGCTCTGTTTCGACCGACGCGCGCAAAAAATTCCGCGTCGGCGATTTTTTGACGGAAGTTGCGATCGTTCCGGTTTTAACGGCGACGCGTTCCGTTCCGCGTTAGCGGGACGGCGAGTTCGCTTGTTCGCGAATTTGCGCCGGAGTCAGCCCTTCGCCGTTGAAGTTTTCGAGTATTAAGTCCATTTCGAAAGCGCGGGTCGCGACGAGTTCGATCGTGCTGTTGGCGCCGCGTTCGCGAATCCAATAAACGCAAATGCGCTTCGTTTCGGAGTCGACCAGAACGATTTGGCGACCGTTTTCGTTCGTCAGCGACGAGTCGAAAGCGTACAACGGCGGCACTTCCAGCGGGCGCGAAAACTTCGCCGTTCCGTCCGTTCCGAGTGAAACTCGCGGGGCGGCGTCGGCGATCAACGCGTCCCGCGGCGTCGCGTACGGCGCCTGTTGCGCGTCGACGCTCGACCGAAAATCGTTCGCGCAAACGCCGAGCGCGAGGCCGAAAAGAACTAATAAAACGGGTTTAACAAGTCGGTTCATTGGGGTCTCGCTTGGGAACGTCGGACGCGTTCTCGACGGCTCCGCGCAATCGAGCTTAGGTAAATCCGGCAAACTTTGCTTGGTTTGCGCTTTTTGGTCAAGCTACGCGTCTATTTTATTCCAATTATTTTAAAAAATCAACAATAGTTTGCCTATTTTAAAACGTTTTTTTACTTTCTTCGATAAAAACGCGCCGGTTGTACGGATTCTAAGGACGTTGCGGCGGACGCAAACGCGGAGAACGGCGCGAACGCGCGTCCGCTTCATTTATTATACGCCGAGCAACGTCGCCCGGTTCGACGACTTTTGGCGATTTTGCGGAAAAAGCGGAAAAAGCGGAAAAAGGCGAAAAGAAGCGTCGCGAGAAATGCGGAGAAAAAAGAAAAAACGCCGTTCGCCGACCGGAGAGTCGAACGAACGACGTTTGAAAAACGACGCGTTTTCTAAAAACGGCGACTAAAACGACGCGCTTTTAGGAAACGGAAAATTGTCGCGTTAATTTCACGGCATTTTCGCGCTTTGACCGCCGGCGGCCGGGAGGTACGCGTACTTCACGTAGTCGGCGACCATGCGGTGCGCGCTGAAGCGCCAAGCGAGCGTCGCGATCGAGTTCTTCATGCGGCGAATCCAACGAACCGGGAGGCCGTCTTTGTCGCGGTCGTAGAACATCGGAACGACTTCGTTTTCGAGCGTTTTGAGGAGGTTGGCGTTGTCGCGTTCGTCCATAATGCGCAGGTCGGTGTGGATCGAGCCGTCGCCGATGGCGAAACCGTTCGAACCGTCGTAGGCTTCCGCCCACCAACCGTCGAGGATGGAGAAGTTGAGCGCGCCGTTGAGGACGACCTTTTGGCCGCTCGTCCCGGACGCTTCGAGCGGACGACGCGGGTTGTTGAGCCAAACGTCGACGCCTTGCACCAAACGGCGCCCGACGTTGATGTCGTAGTCTTCGAGGAAGACGATGCGCTTCGAGAACTTCGGATTGCGTTGGAGCGCGATGACGCGGCGGATGACCGCTTTGCCGAGGTCGTCGGCGGGGTGCGCTTTGCCGGCGAAAACGAATTGCACCGGGCGTTCCGGGTTGTTGACGATGCGGTCGAGGCGTTCTTCGTCTTGGACGACGAGGTAAGCGCGCTTGTATTCGGCGAAGCGGCGGGCGAAACCGATCGTCAACGCTTCCGGATCGAGAATCGTTCGCGCTTGGGCGATCGCGTCCGCGTCGGCGCCGACGCGTTCGAGTTGGCGAACGGTGCGGCGACGGGCGAAGTCTACGAGTTGCGTTTTGAGAGCGCAGTGCGTTTCCCAAAGTTCGCCGGCGTCGACGTCGTAAACTTGCGACCAAACCGCCGGGTCGATCGATTCTTCGGTCCAGCCCGGGATCGTGCGTTCGAAGAGCGTCTTCATTTGCGGCGCCATCCACGTCGGAACGTGAACGCCGTTGGTGATGTGTCCGATCGGCGTTTCTTCTTCGGTTTTGTCCGGCCAGAGCGAACGCCACATACGACGGCTGACGACGCCGTGCAGCGAGCTGACGCCGTTGGCGTAACGCGAGAGTTTCAGGCCGAGAATCGTCATGCAGAACTCTTCGTTTTCGTCGAGCGGGTTCTTGCGACCGAGCGCGAGGAATTCGTCTTCCGTCAGGCCGAGTTTTTCGCGCAGCGGAGCGAGGTGTTCGTCGACGAGGGCCGGGTCGAAGTAGTCGTGGCCGGCTTCGACCGGGGTGTGCGTCGTGAAGACGGTTTGTTGCGCGACGTCGGCGACCGCCGCTTCGAACGTCATGCCGCAGTCTTCCATCTTTTGACGGACGGCTTCGAGCGTCGCGAAGGAGTTGTGCCCTTCGTTGAGGTGGTAGACGCCCGGCGAAATGCCGAGAGCGCGCAACGCTTTGACGCCGCCGACGCCGCAGACGATCTCTTGACGGATGCGGGTGCGTTTGTTCCCGCCGTACAAGCGGCTGGTCAGTTCGCGGTCTTCTTGCGAGTTCGCTTCGAGGTCGGTGTCGAGGAGGTAAAGGTCGACGCGACCGACGCGGAGGCGACGGACTTTCGCGTAAATCGTTCCGGTTTTCGTTTCGACTTCGACGATAATCTTATTGCCGTCGGCGTCGAGGGCCGGTTCGAACGGGAGGTATTCGACCTTCGTGTCGACGTAATTTTCGGCTTGCCCGCCGGTTTCGTCGATCAGTTGCTTGAAGTAGCCTTGGTCGTAGAAGAGGCCGATCGCGACGAGCGGAACGCCGAGGCCGCTGGCGCTCTTGACGTGGTCGCCGGCCAAAACGCCGAGGCCGCCGGAGTAAATCGGAACCGATTCGTGGAGGCCGAACTCGAGCGAGAAGTAAGCGACCGGGCGCGAGCCGAGGACGCCGGCGTTTTGGCGCGCCCACATCGGGCGTTCCGCAACGTATTTCTTAAGGTGGCGATACGCCATGTCGATACGCGTGTGGAGCGTCAGCTCGAGAACGCGGGTTTCGAATTGTTCCGGCGTGTATTCGCGCAGCAACGCGATCGGGTTGTGGCCGAGGTCGCGCCAACGAATCGGGTCGAGAAGTTGGAAAATTTCGACGACGTCGGGATGCCAGCTCCACCAAAGGTTATGCGCGATTTCGACGCATTTTTGGTAGGCCGTCAGGCTTCCGTCGCGGAACGACGGGGTCGTTTCGGTCATATTGTTCTCCTAAAGATTAAGGGAATACGGTTGCGAACGCGCCGGAAACGGAGCGGCGAACGGCGTCGGAGGACGGCGACCGCGCGGTTCCAATTTTTTTGCGTCGTTTTTCTTAATAAAATAACGTTCGGCGTCGCGAACGTTTCGAGCGCGCAGATTTTTCGTTCTTTCCGCGGGCGCTCGTCGGACTGAAACGCAAAACGATTTTTCGGACGACGCGGCGCGTCGAGCGTGAAGTCTCGAACCTCTTTATTTTGACAAATTTTTCGTCTTTTGTAAAGCGCCGCTTCCCCTCTTTAAAACCCCTTTTTAGAAAATTTTTTAAAATTTTTAAATTTTTTCTCGCGCTCCTCCACAATTTATAAAAACGCGAAAAAGTGTGAAGTTGGAAGCGGCGGCAAGGAAAAATTTTTGAACGCGAAACAGCGAACGGCGTCAAAATTGCATTATCCGTTTCGGCGCGTCGACGCGTTCGGAGCGCGGGTAAAATAAAAACAACGGATAAGGCGGAGCGGTTGGTTAAAACGGCGGGTTTGGGCAAGTTGGAGAAACCGCGTAAAAAACGAGGGCGTCGGTCGGCGTCGAAGACGGCGAAATTAGGGGGTTTTTTGCGAAAAGTCGGGGGAAAGTCGTTGATTTTCAAAATACTTGCGGTTATAATTAAGGGGTAGAGACGAAAAGGCGGCGCCCCTCTTGTCGGACGGCGGCGTCGACGATTTGATTCCGTTTACAGAAAGAAGAATGCAATGAAAAAACCGGTTTTTGTCGCCGCTTTGGCTTGCGGCGCGTTGGCGACGCTCGCGGCGGACGCGACGTTTGCGCAAACGTTGTTTGGTCGTCGTCCCCTTTTACGCCGCGCGACGCCTTGGGTCGTCGTCGACAATTCTTGTAACGAATGCGCTCCGTGCGCCGCCGCCGAAACGGTCGCCGAAGTCGCGCCCGCCGCCGAAGAAGCCGCTCAACCCGACGCTAAGGAAGCAGAGGATATGAAAGCGTCGTTCTCCGTCGCCGAATTTGGTAACAAGAAAGAGGGCGAAAACGTCCAAGTCTTCACGCTGACGAACGCGAACGGTCTGTCCGCGAAAATTTTGGATTTCGGCGGCGTCCTTTACGAAATGAACGTTCCAGACAAAGACGGCAAGTTCGGCAACGTTTCCTGCAACTATCCGACGATTCCGGAATACCAAGACGTTCGCCCGTACTTCGGCTCGCTCGTTGGGCGTTACGGCAACCGCATCGCCAAGGGTAAATTCACCCTCGACGGCGTCGAATACAGCGTCCCGGTCAACAACGGCGAAAACGCCCTTCACGGCGGTCTGAAAGGCTTCGACCAAGTGATCTGGGCCGCGACCCCCGCCGCCGACGAAAACGGCGCTTCGCTGACGCTCAAATATACGGCGAAAGACGGCGAAGAAGGGTACCCGGGTAATCTCGCCGTCGTCGTCGTTTACACGCTCGGCAACGACAACACGCTGAAGATCGACTACACCGCGACCACCGACAAAGCGACCCCGATCAACCTCACGAACCACACGTTCTGGAACCTCGGCGGCGCGACCTCCGGCACGATTCGCGACCATATCCTCCAACTGAACGCCTCGCGCTACCTCCCGACCGACGCCGGCCTCATCCCGACCGGCGAAGTCGCGTCCGTCGAAGGCACCCCGCTTGATTTCCGTACCGCGAAACCGATCGGCCAAGACATCGACAAAGTTACCGAAGAACAATTCAACGGCGGTTACGACCACTGCATCGTTCTCGACCAAGCGAAACCGGGCGAAATGGGCCTCTGCGCGATCGCGAAAGACCCGAAAACCGGTCGCGTTATGAAGATCGAAACGACCGAGCCGGCCGTCCAATTCTACAGCGGCAACTTCCTCGACGGTTCGACGAAAGTCGGCGATTACGTGTACGCGAAGCACACCGCGTTCTGCCTCGAAACGCAACACTACCCGAACTCGCCGAACCAACCGGAGTTCCCGTCGACGATCCTGAAACCGGGCGAAACCTACCGCCACACCACGGTTCACACGTTCACCGTCGAAAAATAGTCGACTTTTTACGGTCGTCGGGCGCGTTTTACCGCCGCGTCCGACGCGTTGAATCGATTCGAAAAGAAAAAAAACGAGAAAAAAAGGACAATTTCGCGTTTTTCGACTGTTATTTTCCGACGTTTTTTGATACAATTCGTTTCGACGAAAGGGACGGCGCGGCGGGCGACTTTTTTCGCGCTCCGCGTCGTTCGTTCGACGGCGAGGCGTTTTCGTTTCGGCGCGTTCGAAACGTCGACGGCTCGTCCTTGCACAAACGAAAGTTTCACCCTTAGCCGTACGGGGAAAAAATTATGGCCTTATTTGAACTCGAAACTCCCGCTCACATCGTCATCGCCTGGGCCGACAGCGAAGAAGGCGCCAAAGCCGTCTTGCGCGAAAACTACCCGACCGAAGAACCGATTCGCGTTACGAAGCGCCCGCGCGACGCGTGGGTTATTTCGAAAGCCGCGCTCGGCATCACCGGCAACGGCGCCGAAGTTTCCGACGTCGCTCGCGAATGCCTCGCGAAAGCCTCGGGCGATAAACTGCACGCGATTCGTTTGTTCATGAACGAAACCGGCGTCGACCTCGAAAAAGCGCGCAAAACGATCGAATCGAACATCGTTTACGGTTGGTGATTCGCCGCTTCGTCGTTTCGACGTTATCGATATAACGACAAATCGCGTCGGTTCCGTTTGCTCGCCGGTTCGAACTTATTTCGACGACGGGGCGGTTTTCCGACGCGGACGTTCGAACCGTAAAGCGCGCTCGATTTTCTATCGGCCTTTTATGTCGAGCGCGCCGGTTCGCCGTTTAACGCGTTTCTTGCGAACGGACGGCGATTTTTTTTCGTCGCGTCGAGTCCGTTAAATTTTTGGTCGCGTTTTACCGAAAATAGCGAAAACTTCCGATAAACAAATTTCTCGTCGCCGCGCGACGCGAAGCGCCGAATTGAAAGTCGACTCGAACGGTAGAGTCGAGCCGGGCGAACGACGCGGGCGAACGAAAGGAAAAACGAATGAAAAACACGACTTTGAAACGTTGGCGCAACGTCGTCGCGGCGTTGGTCGTCGGCGCTCTTTCCGCGTCGTCGGCGTTCGCGCAAGACGCGGCGCTCAAGAGCGAACACGGCGCGACGCCGGAGCCGATTCAAGAGGCCGCTCTCGACGCGCTTCTCGAAGGCGTCGACGTTTGCGCTCCGCCGAAGGGCGTCGACGAAGAATACTGGGCGTCGCTCATTCCCGAAGGAAACGAAATCACGCCGGAACGTTTCGCGCTCGGAAAGAAACTTTACTTTGAGCGTCGCCTTTCCAGCGACGGCACCGTCTCTTGCGCAACCTGCCACGACATTAAGCGCGGATTTGGCGACGCTCGAGCGACTTCGGAAGGCGTCGGCGATCAAATTGGGAATCGCAACGCGCCGCCGACTTTTAACGTTACGTTCCTGCACACGATGTTCTGGGACGGGCGTTCTCCGACGGTCGAACACCAAGCGATGCAGCCGATCGTCAACCCGATCGAAATGGGGATGCCTCTCGATCCGGAAAAAATTATCGCGGGCATTAAAGACGACCCGGAATACAAAGCGATGTTCCAAGCGGCTTACGGGCGCGACGTCAACTACCCGGACGTCGGGAACGCGCTCGGCGTTTTCGAACGTTGCCTCGTTTTCCTCGACAATCCGTTCTTCCGTTATATGAACGGCGACGAGGACGCGATTTCGCAGGACGCTAAAGAAGGTTGGAAAATCTTCAACAACCAAGGCCGTTGCGCGTCTTGCCACCAAATCAGCCCGTCGAACCCGGTCGGCTCGAACAACAAATTCCACAACATCGGCGTCGCGGCGCACAATCAAGACTTTGAAACGATGGCGGCGCGCGCGCTTGCGGCGCTCGAATCGGACGCGTCGGAAGCGGCGGTCGACGAGCTTGCGCTCAACAGCGACCTGAGCGAACTCGGTCGCTTCATCGTTACGAAAAATCCGACCGATATCGGCGCCTACCGCACGTCGCCGCTGACGAACGTCGGCGTTTCCGGCCCGTATATGCACGACGGTTCGATGGAAACGCTTTGGGACGTCGTCGACCATTACAACAAAGGCGGCGTTCCGAACCGTTACCTCGACGGCGGAATCGAACCGCTCAACCTGACCGACCGCCAAGTCGATCAACTCGTCGCGTTCCTCTTCTCGCTGACCGACGTTCGTTTCGCCGACGAAAACGCGAAAGAGTTCGCCAAACAACGCTCCGCCGCCGCGAAGAGCCGTCCGGAGCGCGACGTCGAAGTTTCGACCCGCCGCGTTTTGTCGTTCGAAAAGTTCGACGCGACCGCCGCCAAGAAAGGAGAATAACCGATGAGCCGTTATCGACGAGAAAACCTTGAAACCCAAGTCGAGCGCGAGCGAACCGAGTTTTTCGCCGCGTTGAACAACCTCGACCGCCGTTCGTTCCTGAAAGTCGCCGCCGCGTCTTGCGCCGCCGCGACCGCCGCCGGCGCGACGTTCGGTTCCTTCCAACCGCTTCGTTTCGTCGGAGCGCAAGACGCCGCCGGAAACGCTTCGAACGCCGGATTTAAAGTCGCGTATATTTCGGACTCGCACCTTTACGTCAAGGAAAAGAACGACCGCTTCGCCAACGCGCTGATGCGAGCCGTCGACGACGTGAACGCGATGGAAGAACAGCCCGATTTCGTCTTTTACGGCGGCGACTTGGCGCAGCTCGGACGTCCGGAAGAACTTCAACTCGGGTACGATATTCTGAAAGAGTTGAAGGCGCCGCTCAAGATTATGGTCGGCGAACACGACTGGTATTACGATATGGGCGAGAAGTGGAAGTCGCTTTTCGGCGAACCGCAATGGTCGTTCGATCATAAAGGCGTTCGCTTCGTCTGCCTGATGAGCGTTTTGGAAGAAGATTTCTGGACGGAACGCAAGATGACGCCGGCGGAGCGTATGTCGACGGTCGCCGGGCTCGACAACCGCGTCCAACGTCCGTTCCAAGTCGGCGAAGCGTCGCGCAAGTGGCTCGAAGAAACCTTGGCCGACTGCCCGGACGACAAACCGATCGTCGTTTTCTCGCACTCGCCGCTTTACCAACTCTATAAAGATTGGAACTTCTGGACTGAAGACGCGGAGGAAGTGCAAGCGATTTTAAGCCGTTTCGAGAAGGTTACGGTTATTCACGGCCACACGCACCAGCTCCTGACGAACCAAATCGACAACATTTCGTTCCACGGGCTCCTGTCGACCGCTTGGCCTTGGCCCTACGCGCCGCAAGGGACGCCGGAACTGACCGTTCCGATGAACCGCTCCGATCCGTTCAACGCGATGGACGGTTGCGGCGACGGCGAATTCCGCGTTTCGGCGGAAGGCCTTGTCGACAAGGTGTACAACATCTGGAATCGCAAGCCGATCTTGGTTCCGGCCGCTTACGTTCGCGACGGCGACGAATCGCAAATGCCGCCGCGTCCGAATATTCCGAACTATTGAGCGCGTTTGAAACGAAAGGAAAAACGACATGAAAAAATTGGATTGGAAATCGTTTTTGTTCGGAGCCGCGCTCGGGGTCGCGCCGATCGCGACCGTCGCGGTCGTTTCGCTAACCTCGTCGGAGGCGACCGCGCAACTTTGGGGCCGTTTCCGTTCGCAAGCGGTCGTCGCGGCGCCGGGCCAAGTCGTCGTTTGCTCCGAAACGAGCGTCGACGACGGCGCGAAGTCGGAAAACGCCGAGTTTGTCGCTTCTTCGACGCAGTGGACGCGCGGTTTCGACGATTCTTGGGTCGCGGAGGAGCTTGAGCGCCATCCGATCAAGAAGATCGACGACAACAAAACCGTTTGGAATATCAAAGGAAGCCAAAAAGAAGGCCATACTTACGGCAATTACACCGAAGCGGACGCGCTCCTTTGGAAGAAGGAAACCGAGCGTCTCGTCGCCGAAGGTTCGCTCATTTTCCACAGCGCGGATCTTCTTGGGAGCAAAAACGGCGTTTCCTGCGATATGTGTCATCCGGACGCCGAGGGAACGCACGCCGAAACGTACCCGAAATATCAAGTGCAACTCGGGCGCGTCGCGCTTCTTCGCGATATGTCGAACTGGTGCCTGACGCAACCGTGTCGCGGCGAAGCGATGAGCGGCGACGATCCGCGTATGCGCGCTCTCGAAGCGTATATGCACGCGATGCGCAGCGGCAAGCCGATGAAATACGGCAAACACTAAACTACGTCGTTTAAGCGTTTAGAGCGTTAAACGAAAACGAGCGCGTTCCGTGGAGAGCGCGTTCGTTTTTTCTTGCGTCGACGGTTTCTTTTCCCGATTTTACCGCGTTTCGCTTCTTTACTCGACTTTTCTCGACGCGGCGTTTGTCTTTTTTTCGCGATTTCGTTTTTTTTCTCCGGGCGTCGTATTCTTACGTCGGCGCGTCGTCGGGCGTTCGGCGCGTTTCAAAAAACGCTATTGTTGACAATATCTTTGGAATCGGAGGTGAAATCGAAAATGGGAAAGGAAAGACGAAGAAGAGAAAGGCGGCGATTTGTCGCGGCGACGGCTCTTAGCGTCGCGCTCGGAGCGTCGTTCGTTTGGGCGCAGTCGGCGCCGTTTGAGCCGACCGGCCCGAGCCGTCCGCAAACGGAGCCGTTCGGAAGGGCGCGAACGCAAACGACAAGTCGAGCGCAGACGACGCATTACGAGAACGTTTGGACGCGGCAAACGCCGAACCGTTCGGGGCCGCGACCGTTCGGAGCGCGACGGTTCGGGCGGACGTTCGCGACGGTTCCGACGCAAACGACGAGCGGAACGCCGCAAACGGTTTCGTCGCCGAACGTTTTTAACGGAACGCCGCAAGCGGTTCGAGCGCCGAACGTTCCGAACGGAACGCCGCGACCGGTTTCGACGCCGAACGTTTTTAACGGCGCTCCGCAAGCGATTGCGAACGAACAAGTTCCGAGGAACGCGGTTCCGCCGACGCAAGCG
>JAFTUJ010000297.1 GCA_017466305.1 Thermoguttaceae bacterium | reverse complement strand
TCTCGAAGCGTCGGCGGAACGCGTCGAGGACGCCGACTTGTCGCCGTTCGACCGCAAGCGCGACGAGATTCGCGACCGCGGCGAAGCGTTGAAAGACGAGATGCGCAAGGCGCTCGACCCGGACGGCGTCGTCGACTGGTCGAACGCCGATTCGATTTGGAATTTTTTGAGTTCGCGACCGGACGGCGCGGCGCAGCTTCAAGCGTTCAACGACCGAACGGCGCAAATCGACGCGGCGACGAACGCGGAGCTTGCCGTCGTCGACGAGGAAGAACGCAAAAAGGCGAACGAAGACGCGACGAAGGCGGCGCAAGAGGCGACGAAGAAAGAGGAAGCGGCGCTTCAAAAGGTCGCCGACTTCGATGCGAAACGCGCCGAAGAAAAAAAGTCGAACGCCGAGAAACGAATCGACGCGATTCGAAAAGAAACGGCGGAATACAAGAAACAACTTCAAGTTCTTCTCGACTTGGAGAAAGCGAAACCGGAGGGCGAGCGCGACGCGGCGAAAGTCGCCGAGCTGGAAGGAAAGATCGCCGGAGCCGACGCGGGCGGCAAGGAGCGCGAGGGCGCGGTTCTACAAGAGGCGCAAGACGCGTATTTCGAGAAGTTCGCGACTCCGTTCGAGAAGTACGAAAAGGCTCAAACGGAGTTGACGCAAGCGCTCGACGCGCTCCGGACGGCGCAAAAATGCGTCGACGAAGCGACGTTGGCGGCGGCTTACGAGCGGCTCGGAGTCGCCCGCGAAAAGTACGAGTCGGCGGAAAGCGCGGTCGCGCAAGAGGAGAGCGCGGCGGAATCGGCGGCGTTTTCCCCGGCGGAGCGCGTCGCGGACGGAATCGCCGCGAAAATTGAAACGGGGAGCGTCGGGACGTTCTCGGCGTTTCAGGCGGAAGCGCTCGCCGCCGGATACGATCGCAAACTTTACGAACAGAGTCGCCGACAAACGCGCTTGCTCGAAAACATCGAGCGCAAAACGGGCGTCGCGACGTTTTCTTGACGACGAAAGGCGAACGAATGGGAGTCGTTTATCAGATCGAAGAGACCGGCGACGAATCGGCGCGCGGCGGCCTCGTCGCGACCGAATGCGAACAGCGGTACGATATCGTCGCGCAAGGCGGAACGGGAACGTTCGACGAAGCGAACCGCGCCTTTCGCGGCTGGCTCGCGAAAAACGCGCCGACGCGCAATCGGCTCGTTCTCGATACGAAGGACGGCGTCGAGATCGAGGAGGAGCCCGAGTCGCTGGGACGCGTTTGGCGCGGCCGCGCGGCGTATCGCCCCAAGACCGCTCAAGAGACGGTCGACGGCGCGGCCGTCAAATTCGGCGCGTTCGTTTCGTCGTTCACGACCGCCGGAGGAACGGCGCGGATTAAACGTTCGCTCGCGACCGCCGCGTATCCGATCGCGGGAACCGCGCCGAACTTTTGCGGCGGGATCGGCTGGAACGGCGAAGAATTCGACGGTTGCGACGTAACGACCCCGAACTTTGCGTTTGAAATTACGGCGAACACGCCGCGCGGCGCGTTCGAGGATTTCGGCGCGCTCGCCGACCGCGTCGCGAATTATCAAGGGACGGTTAACTCGCGACCGTTTTGCGGCTTCGCGCCGGGCGTCGTCCTTTACACGGGGATTTCAAGCGGCGCGCTTCAAAGCCAACCGGCGACGGAAACGGAAGACGAATTTTTTTATTGGCGCGCGACGCACACGTTCCTGGCGTCGCCGAACCGGGAAATCGACGTCGAAGGCGTCAAGGTTTGGAAACCGGGCTGGGCGTATTTTTGGACGTTGACCCAAAAATCGTTCGACCCGACGACCGGCGAAATCGTTCCGGTTATTCGCGCCGCTTACGTCGAAACGGTCTATCGTTCGACCGACTTCGCGGAGCTGGGACTCGGTTACGGCGACTAGTCGAGCCGCGCCCGAACCGAATAAGCGAGAAAAAGGAGAAGCGAAAAATGCAACGAATCAACGAGCCGAATTTGCCGCGCGTCGCGGCGGGCCAATCGATTTCCGCCGCCGACTGGAACCGAATCGTCGACCGAATCAACGCCGGAGCGCCCGCGACCGTTCGCGCGAAAACGCCGACGGCGCGGGTCGAGTCGCAAATCGTCCAAATCGCGAACGTTGGGAAGCGCGACGTCAAGTTTCTTCAGCCGGTTTTCGCGACCGGCGTTTTGCGGGTCGCGATTCCGAACGACGCCGACGGGAAACCGCTTTCCGGCAAAGCGCGTTTTGAAGCGGAGCTAAACGCGGCGTTGAACGGCGCTTGCGTCGTCGAGGCGAAAGACGCGGCGGAGTCGACCGGCGAATTTGGAACGCCCGATTTCGAGTATACGACCGACGACTTGGCGTTCGTCGCGCTGGAACCGATTCCGGCGGGGGGCGTCGGTCGAGCGTTGGCGGCCTGCGGCCCGATTTTCTTCGCCGACGCGTTGCGCGGTTCCGGGCAAAAGTTCGCGCTCCCGTACGCGAACGGAACCGGCTATTTTTACCGCTCCGCCGATTTCGGATATCGCGTCGTCGCGGAGACGGGGGGCGATTATCGACGCCGCGTCGCGCTTTTGGGGTATTGGAAGCCCGAGCCGGAACTGACGGCGGGCGAAGGAATTTCGATTGAAGACGGCGTAATTTCGAACGCGCTTCCGTCTCAATACGCGTTGGTCGACGGCGACATTTTGACGCGTCAAATAACGGGCCCGACGAAGTTCGACGCGACTTATTTCGAGTTTTCCGGGAACGCGGCGAACGATAAAGTTCGAACGACCGCGCCGACGCGAATCGCCGGGGAGCCGATTCAAGGCGCCGACGTCGCCGATTGGGGCGTTTTCATCAAGGTTCGTCAAACGACGACCGCCGCGCCGGAGTCGCTCCCGACGCAGTCGATTGAATTTTTGGGACTTAGGACGGACTCGGACGCTCGCGTAAAAAAGATTTCGGTCGGCGCGTCGAACCCGGTCGCGACGATCGGAGGCGGCCCCGACGCGACGTTGACGCTCAAGGCCCCGACGATGTTAACGGTTGTAACCGGCGTTAGCGTCGACGACGACGGGCTCGTTACCGGTGTAACGACGCGGCAGATTTGGGCGTATCCGGTTTAGAACGGCGCCTTAATCGCCCCGCGCCGGGAACCGCGAACCGGCGCCGTTTGGACGCGGTTCCGGGCCGACGCAGGCCGGTTAACTTCCCTTCCCTTTTATCGTTCGTGCCGCCGCGTTGAAACCGAACGTCGCGGCTCAAAGACCTAAACGCAGTCGGCGCAACAAGTTAGCGTCAAGAGTCCCCAAACGGCGAGTTTCGACCTTGGCGCCATGGGTAAACGGCGCAAATTTACAAAGCATAACAACAAATTCTAAACCCAACCGCCCGGAACCGGCTCGAAATTGCCGTCCAAAACGAGCGCTTTAACGAGTTTCATCGCCGAAGCGAGCGTTCCGACCGATTTCGCAAGGTCGAGCGCCGGAAGATTGCCCAAACGCGGCGCGTAAATCCGTTTCGTGCGCAACGAATAGAGGACGACGCGTCGCGGCCCGCC
>JAFTUJ010000296.1 GCA_017466305.1 Thermoguttaceae bacterium | reverse complement strand
GCGATGCGAACGACCGCCGACTTAATTCGCCTCCGCAACGAGCAAAAAGCGGCGGAAAAGGACGGCGTTTGACGCGACAAAAGTTCCGCGCCTAACGTTCGCTTTTCATAAACCGAAACGCGTTCGCCTTTTACGTAGGGCGAGCGCGTTTTGTTTTGACGCGGCGCCGCGGGCGAGAACAAATTAACAAGGCGACGCCGTGTCAACGTCGCTAAGAATGAATGATTTGCCAAGGCGACGCCGCGTCAACGTCGCTAAGAATGAATGATTTGCCAAGGCGACATCGCGTCAATGTCGTCAAAAATGAATGGTTAATGTGACGCTATGTCAATGTTGCCAAGAATGATTGAACAATGCGACGCTGTGTCAACGTCGCCGAGTTTAACGGAACGAAGAGGAACGGAGAGAGAAATGGTAAAATTTCCTAAAAAAGCCGCGAGTAAATTGCCGCCGACGCTGAGCCTATCGTCTTGCTTAGCAAAGACTTGCAATGAAAACGAGCCCGGTTGTTCGGTCTTAGAACATTTGATTTACGTTGGAAAAATTGCCGAAGCGCTTTGGGAACGGTTGGCGCCGGACGTTCAAACGCTTTTGCCGCGCGACGTCGCCGTTTCGCTGGCTGCGTTACACGACGTCGGTAAAATTGCGCCCGGTTTTCAAGTCAAGATTTGGCAAGCGGTTGCGGAGGAGAAACGAAGCGACGAAGCGCGCCGTTTTCTCGAGGCGACCGGAGAAAGCGAGAGCGCGCACGCAAAAATCGGTTGTTGCGTTCTGAGGGAAACCGCGTTGGGCGATTGGGCCGAGGTGGTCGGCATGCATCACGGCGCGCTGAACGCAAGTTTTGGCGAAAAAGCGAAAGCGTTTTATTGGCAAGAGTTGCGTGAGGAAACGATCGCTAAGTTGACGCAAATTTTCGGGCCCCTCCCGACATTTTCGACCGACGCGCCGAAACCGACTCGAGAACAAATTGAGTTGGCGGCGGGCTTTATCGTCGTCGCCGACTGGCTCGGTTCCGACGAAAATTTCCTTGTCGACGGCAAGGTTCCGGACGCGAACGAGGCGGAAAAACGCGCCGTCGAAATTCTCGATTCTATTGGTTGGACGATTCCTAAACCGTTTGACGACAAAACGTTCGGCGAGCTTTTTGACGAACGTTTCGGCAAGGCGGCGAACTTCGGTCGACGCTTCGAACCGAACGAAACGCAACGAGCGTTTCACGACGTCGCGACGGAACCCGGCGTTTTTATCGTCGAAGCGCCGACCGGGACGGGCAAGACGGAGGCGGCGCTTTGGGGCGCGTATCGCCTTCTTCGCAACCGTTGTTGCAACGGGATTTACTTCGCTCTTCCGACGCGAACGACGAGCGACAAAATTCACGAGCGGTTCGAACCGTTTCTTGCTCGCGCTTGCGCCGATTCGCCTGTCGCTCGACTGACGCACGGGACGGCTTGGACGCGAACGGCGGAGAAAAACGACGCGGCGTCAAACGAAGAACGCTCGAACGCAAGTCGTTGGCAAACGGAGGAATACGCGGTTGAAACGACGTTTGAAACGGAACGGATAAACGAACGCGACGAGAGGGACGGCAAGCGCTTTTTCGCGGAGGGCGACTGGTTCCGCCCGTCGAAACGCGCGCTTTTGCAAGCGTTCGGCGTCGGGACGGTCGACCAAGCGCTGTTGAG
The DNA here is from genome assembly GCA_017466305.1 of Thermoguttaceae bacterium. Lineage (GTDB taxonomy): Bacteria > Planctomycetota > Planctomycetia > Pirellulales > Thermoguttaceae > RUG369. The sequence goes on along the minus strand of JAFTUJ010000296.1, from coordinate 3,702 downwards.
CGTTTTGCCGCAGAAACACGCGTTTTTACGTTTGTTCGGCTTGGCCGGCGTTTCGATTTTCTGACGAATGCTCGCGGAGGATCATACTTTAATGCTCGAGGGCGCCGGAATGTTCGCGCACGCGCTTTCGACGCACGAAGCGGCGAACGAAATCGACTTCTTTTCGGCGGTCGACGACACGAAACCGACCGACGACGCGGGCGCCGGGCATATCGGCGTTCTGGAAGCTAACTCCGCTTGTTACTATCGTTACATCGGCTTGAACGTCGATTTGCTCTTCGACGACGAGCATCTCGGCAAAGTCGACGACGCGGATAAAAAAGCGGCGCTCGCGGTCTTTTTCCGCGCCGTCTTGGAGGCGGTTCCGAAGGCGCGCAAGAACTCGATGTTCGGTTCCTCCTTGCCGGAATACGCTTTAGGGATCGCGCGTCAAGGACAGCCGCTGTCGTTGGTCAACGCGTTCGAAACGCCTGTTACAGCAGGTAAAGACGGCGGTTACCTTGAAAAATCGGTCGCAAAACTTGAAGCGCATCGCGAAAAACTCGAAACGACTTACGGGCTTAAGGAACAAATTCTTTGCGACGTTAAGTTGAGCGAAGACAAACCGTTGGACGCTTGGATCGACGAACTCGTCGCCGCCGCGTTGGGGGAATGAAACGTCGATGGAAAAGAAGTTTTTGGCCCTCTATTTTGACGCGCCGTCGTTAGCGTTCGGGTTCGAGAGCCGCCACGACCGCCGAGGAACCGCGCCGTTTCCGACTCGAAGCGCCGTAACGGGAATACTTTGCGCCGCTTGCGGAGCCGAACGCGGCGACGAGGCGTTCCTCGCGAAAATGTCGGCGCTCGAAATGGTCGCGTTGGAGTTACCGCGCGTCGTCGAAAAACGATTCGACGGTAAGTTGCGCAAGGTAAGGCTTTCCGCGTCGAATTTTCTCGACTATCACACCGTCGGCGGCGGGTACGATAAAGACAAGGAACGCGACAAAATGCAGATTCCGCGAACGGCGGACGGCAAGGCCGGCGGAACCGCGTTGAGTTATCGCGAGTACCTAACCGACGTAAAATTTGGCGTTATCGTCGGCGGCGACGCGGCGACGCTCGAAACGTTGGCGGCGAAATTGACTGATCCCGTTTGGGGCGTTTGGTTCGGCCGTAAATGTTGCGTTCCCGCAAGTCCGGTTTTTCAAGGCGTTTACGACGACAAAGCGAGCGCGGCGCGGCGGCTCTTCGACTTGTGCGAAATCGCCGAACTGCCGACGCCGGAAGAGGAGGCGGAAAGCGAGGACGAGAAAAAAGCGGCGCCCAACGAACGGACGTATCGCTTGATTCGCGACGCCAAACCGGACGACGACGAAACGCAAGTCCTTTACGACGTTCCGGTTACGTTCGAACGGAGTCGGCGCGGGCTCGGCGAGGAATTTAAGCGGCGACGCGTTGTCGTGTTGACGCGAAATTTCGCCGACCGCGAAACGTTCGTCGAAGATTTCGGGGAGTAATATGCCGATTTTCGAGAAACCGTCGCGCGACTCTTTGCCGCATTGCGACGAACGTTGGACGCCGATCTACTTGGAGCGCGGTCGTTTAGAAGTCGACGACTCGAGCGTCAAGTGGATCGGCGCCGACCGAACCGTTTTTCGCGTTCCGATCGCGACCGTTTCCGCGCTCGTTTTGGGACCGGGAACGACCGTAACGCACGCCGCCGTCAAGGCTTGCGCCGAGTGCAATACGCCGATCGTTTGGACGGGCGAGCAGGGGACGCGCTTTTACGCTTGCGGAATTTCGCCGACGCACGACAACGCGAACGCCAAAAAACACGCCGAGCTTTACGCGTCGCGCAAGTCGCGAACGGAAGTCGCTAAACGTATGTTTTTACAGCGGTTTCCGCAAGAAATCGTCGAGGGAAAAACGATCGAGCAGCTCCGCGGGTTGGAGGGAAAACGCGTCAAAGCGTTGTACGCCGAGATGGGCGAGCGCTACGGCGTGCAGTGGAAAGGTCGTAATTACGATACGTCGCATTGGGATTTGGCTGACGGAATCAATCGCGCTATTTCCGCCGCAAACGCTTCTCTTTACGCGTTTTGCGCTTCGTTTGTCGTCGGAATGGGGTTCCTGCCGCAACTCGGTTTCATTCACAAGACCGGCTCGCTTCCGTTCGTTTACGACGTCGCCGACGTCTACAAGCCGGAAACGACGTTAGAGGCGGCGTTTCAAGCGCTTAGCGTCGATTCGCACGCCGATGAAACGCAGGTGTTAACGCTGTTGAAACAAAAGATCGAAGCCGCGAAGTTGGCGCGTCGCATTCCGAAAGATATTTACCGATGGCTCGGTTTGAAGTCGAACGGGAAGGATGGCGACGTCGTTTAGCGATTTGCTAAGCTCCGTTAAAAAAGACGTTGCGTTGGTCGACGCAAGAAACGAAGCGAAGGAGGGAGGATGACGGTTATTGTTATTAACGACGCGACGCCGGCGATTCGCGGTTATCTAAAGCGTTGGTTTATCGAGCCTAAGCCGAACGTGTTTGTCGGAACGGTCAACCGTCGCGTTCGCAAACGCGTCCTCGAATACGCTCGTCGCAACGCGCCGGGAATCGGCCTATTGACGATTAGTTCCGACAATAGTTCGCAAGGCTTTGAAATTCAAGCGTTTGGAGAAACGGATCGCCGCCCGACGCGAATTGGCGGAATTAACTTAATCGCCGAGAAATGGAGCGAGGAAGAGGAGGGCGACGTCGAGTAAACGCGGCGATCGTTGAAAATAATTCGAGGAGAAGACGCGGCGTCGTCGAGCGTGATTTTGTGGCGACAATGCGTCGTAAAATTGTTGGAAGCGACGTTATGCTAAGACTTACGTTTTGCGGGATGGGCGGTCTCGACGTCGACGCGGAGCGCCGCCTTTGGAAAATGGGCGTTTATTGTTGGGACGATTTTCGACGTTTTCGACGTTCGCCTTTTTCGGCTTCCCGCGCGTCCTTGATTTTAAAGGACTTAGACGAAGCGGAGCGGCGTTTGAATTCGGGCGAGGACGCCGTTCGTTGGTTTTACGCCAAGACGCCGCCGTCGCAATATAGTCGGCTCCTCGTTAACTTCCGCGAAACGGCGGTTTATTTCGACGTCGAGACGACCGGTTTGGAGTCGGACGCGCAAATCACGACGGCGACTTTTTTCGACGGCGTTTCGTTTCAAACGTTTACGCGAGGCGCAAATCTTGGCGACGCGGCGTCGTATTTTAGCGCGATTTCATTATTGGCGACGTACAACGGAACGACGTTCGACCTCCCGTTGGCGCGGCGCGAGTGGGACGCGACGTGGCGCGGCGTTCATATCGATTTGCGTAAAACGTTGCGCGACATGGGAATAAGAGGCGGTTTGAAACGCGCGGCGTCGGCGTTGGGCGTCGAGCGTCGCGAGGCGCCGGAAATTTCGTCGGGCGCGGAGGCGGCGGAACTTTGGCGGCGTTGGCGCGATTTCGGCGACGCGGCGTCGCTTGAAAAGCTTCGTCGTTACAATCGCGACGACGTTCGAACGCTTGCCGAAATTGCTCGAATCTTATGCGACGAATCGATGAGCGAGAACATTTTTTATCGTTCGTTTTCGAGATGAGTTTAGCGACGATTTTCGCGGCGTTGCGTTGTTTTTTTTATCGAGAGACGAGATTTTGGTTAACGCTTGTCGCCTTTCGCTTGAATTTTAGGGCCGTCGCCGT
>JAFTUJ010000295.1 GCA_017466305.1 Thermoguttaceae bacterium | reverse complement strand
TTTTGGTTCTCTTCAACTGTTTTTCGTCGCGCGCTTAACGAAGAACAAACAATGTTTTTTGAGTCGATTTGCAATGAAAGGTTTGCTCGTGTCCGCTCCCGTCGCCTCCGTTCCGTTGTTGGATTTGAAACGTCAATACGCCGAGTTGGGCGACGCGATGAACGCCGCGCTCCTGAGCGTCAACGAAAGCGGGATGTTTATTCTCGGGCCGGAGGTGAAAAAGCTCGAAGAAAATATCGCGAAATACTCCCGAACGAACTTTGCGATCGGCTGCGCTTCCGGAAGCGACGCGCTTCTGTTGGCGCTAATGGCCGCCGACGTCGAACCGGGAGACGAGGTGATTGTTCCGTCCTTCACCTTCTTCGCGACCGCCAGTTGCGTTCCGCGAGTCGGCGCGACGCCCGTTTTCGCCGATATCGAACCGACGACTTGGAATCTCGACCCGCAGGAGGTCGAGGCGAAGATCACCGAGAAAACGCGGGCGATTATCGTCGTTCACCTCTTCGGACAAGCGGCGGATATGCCGGCGTTTCAAGCGATCGCGAAGCGCGCCGAGGAGCGTTTCGGCCGCAAAGTTTACTTAATCGAAGACTCTTGCCAAGCGATCGGGGCGGAGTTGGACGGCGTTTCGGTCGGGAACTGGGGCGATATGTCCTGCTTGAGCTTTTACCCGACGAAGAATCTCGGCGGCGCCGGCGACGGCGGAATGCTCGTCTGCAACGACGAAACGTTGGCCGCTCGCGTTAAATTGTTGCGCGCGCACGGGATGGAGCCGCGTTACTATCACCGCGAAATCGGGATTAATAGTCGGCTCGACTCCTATCAAGCGGCGATTTTGAACGTTAAACTGCCTTATCTCGACGCTTGGACCGAAGCGCGAGGCAAGAACGCCGAACGATACGACGCGCTGTTTGCCGCCGCCGGACTCGGCGAATTTATCGCGACGCCGAAAAAAGTCGGGAATCGGCGACATGTTTGGAATCAGTACGTTATTCGCGTCTTTAACGGCAAACGAAACGAAGTGCGAGCGTTTTTGGCGGAAAAGAAAATTGGAACGGATATTTATTATCCGCTCGGGTTGCATGAGCAAGAATGCTTCGCTTATCTTGGATATAAGCCGAACGACCTTCCGGAAACGCGCAAAGCCGCCGACGAAGTTCTCGCGCTCCCGATTTTCCCGGAACTCCGACCGGAAGAGCAAGAGTATTTGGTCGCGAACGTTTGCGAATTCTTCAAAAAGGCTTGACTTTGCCGATAATAACGACCGGTTCAATCTTCCTTTGAACCGGTTCGCAAGACGTCGACGTTGTAAATTAGGTTTAATTGAGAGAATCGATAAAAACGTTAAACTTTAACGCGCGGACGGTCGAAAAATAAATTAGGGGGCGTTTTCGGCAAAATAGGCTTGGAAACGCGCCTTTCTTTTCTCTTTTGGTTTTCCGACTCAGAAGGACTGAACGCGATGACGCAAGAAAAAGACGCGGTCGACCGCGCGCAAGAATTTAACGAAGCGTTTAACGACGCGCCCGTTTCCGCCAACGAGGCTTTCGCGCAAGATTGGTTGGACGCGAGCGAGACCGATTTCGCCGAAACGTCGAACGCTTCGGGGCGTTCGCGAGTCGTCGCGACCTTGCCCGATTGGACGACTTTTGGGGGAGCGAACGACGAGAAAACGGCGCGACCGCGTTGGCGCGAAGTCTTGCGCGACGGCAAGTTGCGAACGACCGGCGTCGCGTTGGCGGCGTTTGGATTGGGCGTTTTTTGCGCGTCCGGTTGGGGCGGCGATAAAGCGAAAAGCGGACGGCTCGACGGCGCGACCGGTTTGGAAATGGTCGTCGAAGCCGAAAACGGGCGCGACGGTTTGGGGAGCGAAATAAACGACGACGCGTTGGCGGCGATCGATTCGGCGACTTTGCGGAGCGTTCCCGAGTCTTCGAGCGTCGACCTCTTCCCGCAAGCGGATTCCGCCGTTTTGACGAACGGAAACGCCGCTGTTTCGGGGAATTGGGAAAATAACGGCGTTTGGGCGAGAAGCGTCGGTTCCGGCAACGTTAACGATTGGGAAAACGAGGCGAGTTCGGCGACTTCGACGGGCGTCGGCGCGAATAATTTAGGCGCTTCGACGGTCGCGTCGGCTCCGGTCGGCGGCGTCGGCGGCAATTGGAACGACGAGTCGAGTTGGCGACGCGGCGTCGATTTCGATCGCGACGCGCAGGCGGCGCCGAATTCGGTCGCAAGCGTCGAAGGATTCCCGACTTGGGACGAACTGGGCGCGAACGTTCCGGCGGGCGACGCTCCTTTGAACGCTCCTTTGAACGCGCCGCTCGAAACCGCCGCCGGCGTCGCGCCGAACGGCGTTCCGGCGGTCGCGTCGTCGGCAAGCGCGGCGGGAGCGGCGTTCGCGGCAAATGTTCCGAGCGGCGTCGGCGTCGCCAATAATACCGTTGGCGTCGCGAATAATTATTATCCGAGCGAAAACTTTGCGGTCGCGCAAAATTCGACGGCGTTGGGCGAACCGAACGTCGTAAAGATTGCCGATAATACCGTTTATAACGGCACCGCGGGTTATCAAGGGGACGGCGCGGGGAATTTAAACGGCGCCGCGCCGCAATACGCTGGAAATTCGCAAAATTCCGGTTATAATCAAACTAACGGCTCCGCCTCTTTGGCCGATTTTCCGTCGACCGCTCCGGCTCCGTCGGCGAATTACGCGTCGGTCGCTCCGGCTCCGTCGGCGAATTACGCGTCGACCGCTCCGGCTCCGTCGGCGAATTACGCGTCGGTCGCTCCGGCTCCGTCGGC
>JAFTUJ010000294.1 GCA_017466305.1 Thermoguttaceae bacterium | reverse complement strand
GCGGTTTCGTCGGTTTGGGCGACTTCGGTTGTTTGCGCGGTTTCGTCGGTTTGGGCGACTTCGGTTGTTTGAGCGGTTTCGTCGGTTTGGGCGACTTCGGTCGTTTGGGCGGTTTCGTTGGTTTGGGCGACTTCGGTCGTTTGCGCGGTTTCGGCGGTTTGCGTCGCGGCGACGTTCGCGCCCTCCGGCAAAACGACGTTCGGCGTGAAGGATAAAGCGACGCAGAAAAGGACGATCGCCGCCGCGCCGAGCGGAACGAGACCCGTTTCGACCCGACCGCGGGAAAGTTTCCCGGCGATCAACGCGCCGCCGGCGATTCCGAACGAAAGCGCGCCGATCAACCAACCGACGTAGTCTTGACGAACGAGGAGCGTTTCCGTCGCGAACTTGTCGATGTTCAACTGCGCCAACGCGCCCAAGCCCCAAAAGAAAGAGCTAGCCAACGCGACCCAAAAGAGGTAACGACAACGGAAAAGCGAACGTAAATCGCGGTAGGTTTGGCCGAACGGGTTGCGCGGGAATTTCGCGTTCGGGTCGGCCGCCGGAATCGACGGGAGGAACAAACTCGAAATCAAACCGACCGCCGCGACGCCGATAATGACGCTCGCCCAAACCGCCGGGGCGCCCATTCCGCCGCTTCCGGGAATCGGCGCTTCCGGGTTCAGCGTCGACCAAACGAAGAGATAGCCGCCGACGAGCTGACCGCCGACGCAAGCGAGCATCGAGGTCGCCGAAATGTAACCGTTCGCCTGCGAAAGACGCTCCGCCGGGACGAGGTTCAAAATCGAACCGTATTTCGCCGGGCTGAAAAACGCGCTCTGCGACGCCATCAGGAAGAGCGTAACGAGCATAAACGGAACCGACTGCGTTAAAATCGCCGCCGTTCCGAGGAGCATAATCAGCAATTCCGCGACTTTCGCCCAAATCATCACCGAGCGGCGATTGAAGCGGTCGCAAACATACCCGGCGTAAGTCGCCAGCAGAAGGAAGGGAACGAGAAACGCGAGGGAGCCGATCGTTCGGACGGCGTCCGGATTGTCGCTCCAGCCGACGGCGTATTTGCCGATCGGAATGATCAGCCAACGGAAAATATTGTCGTTGAGCGCGACCAAAAACTGCGTGATCAAGAGCGCGACGAACCCGCGGGTCCAAAGGGGCTTGTTGTCGATTTGCGCCGTTTCCATAGAACGCCTAATTTTTGTTTCGGGGGTTGTTTTTTGTTGCCTCGGGCGACGTCGCCGCGTTTTAACGTTTTGTCGATTTTAGCGATTTTGGTAATTTCGACGATTTTGTCGGCGCCGTCGAGGAAGCGTCGTCGGCGACGATTAAGGTTGGGCCGTCGACGCGGCGCGAAATTTGGGAGAATCGCGCTTTTCCTGTATTTTCTTCTTATAATAATAACGTCAAAACGCGTTTCTGACAAGAGCGAAGACGACATTTTTTGAAAAAATGTCATCTTCCGCGCCCGCTTTATTGGAATAAAGCGAAGAAAGCATTCAAACGATAACGTCTTGGCGTCGCGTTGTATTGTTTTTTGACGTTAAAAAACGTTTTTGTTGAAAAGAGAGCGGGGCGGCAAGAGAAGAAAGTCGAAGCGAGCGGACGAACTCGGCGCGGCTTGCAAGCGAAACGAAGCGAAATGAAGCGAAATGAAGCGAAATGAAGCGAAATGAAGAGCCGGCGACGAAACGGGCGTCGGACGCGGCGTTAAAGGTCGCCGGAGCGGCGTTGGCCCGGCTTCCGCTCCTGCTACTGAAAGAGGCGTTTGCGCGCGCGGCTGTTCGGAATTTGGAGACGATCGCGGTATTCTTGAACGGTTTTCCGACTGACGGCGATTTGGAAGCGTCGGCGCAACTCGTCGGCGAGCGCGTCGTCGCTAAGGGGGCGCGACTTTTCTTCGCCGTCGATCAGTTCGCGAATCCGACTTTCGACGCTCGCCGAGGCGACGTCGCCGGCGACCGCTTTCGGAAAGAGCGTTTTTAACGCGACGAAGCCGCGCGGCGTCGCGAGCCATTTGTCGACGCAAGCGCGGGAAACGGTCGACGGGTCGAGTCCGATTTTGTCGGCGACTTGGCGGAGCGTCAGCGGGCGAGCGGGCGCGGTCGCGTCGTCGAAATAATCGCTTTGAAAGTCGACGGCGGCTTGCGCGACGCGGAGAACGGTCGAATCGCGACTTTGCAACGCGTCGAGAAGGGCGGTCGCGTCGACGTATTGGCGGCGCAAATACTCTTTCGTCGCCTTGTCGACATTCTTCGCGAGGAGCATTTTGCGATAAATCGGGTCGACGCGGAACTCCGGGCGGTCGTCGTCGAGTCGAGCGCGCCAACGTCCGGACGGCGACTTTTCGAGAAAAATTTCCGGGCGAATCAACCGCGTCGGGCTTTCGTTGGAAAAGAGGGAGCTCGGCGCCGGATGGAACGGGAACCCGGCGTCGTAAATCGCCGCGACGGTCGCGAACGGGATTCCGGTCTTTTCGGCGATCGCGGAAACGCGTTTCTTTTGGAAGTCGTCGAACGCTTCGGCGATAATCCGGCGGAGCGAGTCGGCGTCCGGAACGTCGTCGCGAACGCGCAGCAGGAGACTTTCTTGCAACGAGCGCGCGCCGACGCCCGGCGGGTCGAGCGTTTGAACGACGGCGAGCGCTTTTTCGGCGGCGTCGCGTTCCTTTTTCGACGGTTTTTTCGGAAACAACGCGTCGAGCGGGTCGAGCGGCGCGCCGTTTTCGCCGTCGTTTTCGTCGGACGTCGCGACGATCGAGCGAAGCGCCGCTTGGAAACGTTCGCGTTCGTCGGCGGTCGTTTTGCGTCCGACGGCGGCGTCGAACCGGCGGCGGAAGGCGTCGCGAGCGCTTTTGGTCGCGGCGTTTTCGAGTTCGGCGAGCGCGTCGCGGGCGGCGTCGAGCGTTTCCGGCGTCGCGTCGACGTTGAAAATCGTCTCAAAAGCCGATTGAAGCGCCGAATAATCGTCGTCTTTGAGCGGAGTCGGCGCCGCCGCGTCGACCGTCAAACAACCGTTGGAATCGAGACGATCGATAATCTTTTCGCAAAGCGCCCAAACGACCGGCGAAAGATCGGCGCAACGCCCGTCGAGGCGCAACTGTTCGAGCAGGTGGTCGCGGAGCGTCGTCGAGGAGCGCGCCGTCGGGTCGAACGCGAGCTCGTCTTGCGCCGAATTGGGCCGGTCGTAACGATAAAACGGTTTGGAGGAGAAAAAAACGTCGTCGGCGGGATCGAAAAACTCGTCGACGTCGCCGCGAGAAGCGTCGAAGCGGGCCGCCGCGTCGAAATCGTCGTCGTCCGAAAGGGCGGAGGCGGCGTTAAAATCGATTGATTCGGTTTCTTCGGCGTCGTCGAAACGGAGCGCGTTCTCGGAAACGTCGGCGTTTGGCGAAAAATCGTCAAAGTCGCCGGAAACGGACGCGGCGTCGGTCGGTTCGCCGTCGTCGGGAAGCGGGGCGGACGCTTCGACGAGAAAAACGTTCCGCTGCGATTCGACGTATTCCCCGATTTGATCGCTCGCCCGCTCCAAAAGATTCGAAAATTGAATCGTTTTTTGCTTCGCGTACATCTCCTGTTTGAGACGGTTCGTCCGTTCGAGTTCCGCGCGGCGTTCGGCGGAGACGCCGACGCGAAAACCGGGAGAAGGCGAGAAAGAGGAATCAAACGAACGCGGGGCCAATCGAGTTTCTCCGAAGGGCGTTGGGGCGGGCGAAGGCGAATAAAGCGACGTTCGCGTCGGGAACGTCGGGAACGTCGCGCCGGGGTTAACGGGGCGAATCGGCGTCCGCGTCGGGTTTCGATTTTAACGAAAGCGCCGGTCGCGCGGGCGTCGGGACGACTTCCTCCAAGCCGCGAACCGACGTCGGGCGTCG
>JAFTUJ010000293.1 GCA_017466305.1 Thermoguttaceae bacterium | reverse complement strand
CGATTCTCCGGCGTTTTGAGCGGCGATTTTCGTTTATTTTACTCGTGTTCGTGTGGAGCGCAAGGGCGAAAACGGTCGCGGGCGCAAAAAACGGACGTCGGCGGCGAACCGCGGCGGCGTCCGTTCGGCAAGCGGGAAAGAGCGAAAACGGCGTTAAACCGTTTCTTCGGTCGGCGTTTCGTCGACGGCGTTCGACGAGGCGTCGCCGTCGGTTTTGGGGTCGGATTTTGACGCGGCGTCGCCGTCGGTTTGCGCTCGGCGTTTCTTGTTGCGAGCGCGAAGTTTATGCGTCCAAAGCGCGACGCCGGTCGCCGGGAAACTCGTCGCGATCAAGCAAACGACGAAGAAGAAAATTTTCGACGAAAGCCCGGTGATCTCGCCCAAATGGAGGGCCCGAATCGACGACGCGATTTTCGCCCCGAACGGCTTGTCGGCGAAGCGTTCGACCTCGACCATTTGACCGTAACGCTCGACCGAAACGACGCTTGCGTCGAGTCGATCCCATTGCGTTTTGTTTTTGACGGCGAGCGCGAAGAAACCGTCGACGCGTCCTTTTTGGATCGTCGTCGCGGTCGATTCGTCTTGCGGAATCGAAATCGTTACGTCGCCGGCGCCCGGGTCGAGTTCGTTGTGCTTCGCGATTAACTCTTCCAACGTCGCGGGGCGCGGCGAACCGTCCGGCGGGGTCAGCGACTCCGGCTTTTCGCTTTTCGCCTTGAACGGGGCTTCGCCGAGAACCGCTCCCGCCGCGTCGCGATACCAGCCGAACGACCAGCAAAGCCCGGTCAGCGCAAGGATTAACGCCGGAACGAGCGTGTAAAACCCGAGCGCGTTGTGCAGGTCGAAAACCAACGGCCAACCGCCGCGACGGACGCGAACGTTCAGCGCCGTTTTCCAAGTCGACTTGCGACGCCAAGCCGCCGCCGTGCGCGGGAGCCATAAGAGCAAGCCGGTCAACGAGATAACGACGTAAATAAGCGTCGCGACGCCGACGATCGGACGGCCGATTTCGGTCGGGAGGCAAAGCCAACGGTGCAGACGCATTAGGAAGCCGAAAAACGCGTCGACCGGCGTCGCGCCTTCGCCGACGATCGCGCCGGTATACGGGTCGACGTAAATCGTTTCGCCGCGACGTTTGCCTCCGCCGCCTTGACCGCCTTTGCCTCCGCCTTGGCCGTTTCCGCGACCGGCGCCTTGCCCGGCGTTTTGCGGCGCTTTGTCGATTCCGGAACCGTCCCGAAGACCTTGCCCTTCGCCGCGACCTTGGCCGCGACCGGAACCGTCGCGGGGGCCTTGTCTTTTTCCTTGACCTTGGCCTTTGCCGGGGCCTTGGCCGCGTTCGCCTTTCGACGGCGCGTCGTTCAGGACGACGGCGACCGTTCGCGTCGGCGACTCCGGAATCGTCAGCGAACCGACTTTTTTGCCGGGGCGAGCCGCTTCAACCTTCGCGACGATTTCGTCCGCGCTAAGCCGTTGGTCGGCGGTCGCTTCGACGTAAAAAAACTCCGGAGCGGCGAGTTGGCGCGCTTCGTTGCGGAAAACGTAAAGCGAACCGCTAAGGCAAACGACGAAAAGGATTAGCCCGCTTGCGAGGCCGAGCCAAAGGTGAAGTTCGTAAAAAAAACGACGTAGGGGCGCGAATTTCATCGAAACGTTCCGTTGGTAAAATAGGGAGAATGGGAAGCGGAAAAGGGGAAAGTCGAAAAAACACGACGTCCGCTTAAACGCCGCATCGCTCTTATTTTAACGCAAAAAACGCTTTCCGTCGACGGCTCGCGCGGGCTTTTGGCGATTTTTAACGATTTTTTTCGCAACGTCGGCGCGGGCTTCGAGCGGAAAGCGCGACTTTTAAAGGTTTAGAGACTTTCGGTTTCGCCGCCGGAGACGGTCGCCGCGGCGCGCCAAACGTCGAGATTCACCGTGTCGGCGACGAAACGAACGCTTCCGTCGGCCATTCCGGCGTTGACGCCGCCGTTGTGGCAGCTGCGAGCCGCGTAACGAGCGTATTGCCAATCGTCCGGAGCGGCGTCGTTCGGCGCGTGAAACGCTTGGAAGGTGGACGCCCAATGGCGGGCGGCGACCCAAGGGAACAAACGGTCGCAACGCCAACGCGGGGAACCGCCGGACGAGTCGACCGCGCCGTCGCCGCTCATCGCGCTTTCGACGTAAGCGCGGAGCGCCGCCGGGCTCTCTTGGACGGCGGAAAGGGAGCCGGAGTCGCGGAGCATATAACGGCCCATTTGATTGTCGTCGACTTTGCCGTACCAAGCGTCTTCGCCGGAACCGCAAATCGCTTCGGAAATCGCCAGCGTCGCGCTCGAACCGTCGGTCATCGTCGCCATATTCGTATGACCGCCGCAGTGGAAAAGACCGTCCGTGCGCAGACCCGCGACTTGCCAAGAAGTAGCGCCGTTCCAACGGTTAAAGTCCGTCGCCGAACCGGTGCAGACGACGTAGTTCCCGCCGACGCAGTTCCAGCCCGACTTGTGCGTGAAGGAGCGGTCGCCGCTTTCGCTCGGACAGCCGATAATCGGAATCGGAATCGTAACGCGGTCTTGCATATCGTACTCCGCGTCGCTGTAGAGCGAGCTTCCTTTGCCGCCCCAAACCGGTTTGGCGTAGTCGAAGAAGTCGGCGAGCGAGGCTTGTTCGATAAACGGCAGGAGGCGCGCCGTAACGGAGAACGAGGTTCCGTCGCCGAGCGACGGGAAGGCGCCGTGCGTGTCGTGATAGTTGTGCAACGCGAGCGACCATTGCTTAACGTTGTTGACGCATTGCATTCGCCGGGCCGCTTCGCGCGCCGCTTGAACGGCGGGGAGGAGCAAACCGATCAAAATGCCGATGATCGCGATCACGACCAACAGCTCGACGAGGGTAAAACCGAACGAGGAACGAGAAACGGCGCGTTTCATTATGCGTGTCTCCTGCAAATTGTTTGCCGCCCTTAATTATTAGGCGGCGGATTTTTGGGATTTTATTCTCTTGCGAGATTTCTAACCCTTGAATGTTAGCTTTGTCTAATTAATAGCGCGTAACGAGAATTTGTCAAGTAGGTAGAGTTAGATTTTTCTAATTTTTGTCTAGGAGACGGCGAAGCGACGCGTCGGCGTTAGAAAGGTTAAAATCTGGAAATGCGGAACGCAAAAAAACGCCGCGTCGACGGGAAAACGTCAAACGCGGCGTTCGTTCGAAAGTTCGAGGTTTCAAACTCGTTCGTCAATTATTTGTCGAGCGAGAGAACGCGAACGTTGCGGAATTCGACCGGGTCGCCGCGGTCGAGGAAGCCGAGGAAACCGGTTTTGTCGCGGAGGCCCGGCGTCGGGACGCGGAGACGGAACGCAAAAAATCGCCGCGTCGACGGGAAAACGTCAAACGCGGCGTTCGTTCGAAAGTTCGAAGTTTCAAACTCGTTCGTTAATTATTTGTCGAGCGAGAGAACGCGAACGTTGCGGAATTCGACCGGGTCGCCGCGGTCGAGGAAGCCGAGGAAACCGGTTTTGTTCTTGAGGCCCGGGTGTTCGGCGTTGTGAATCGGTTTCGCGTTCGTAATGTCGGCGTCGACGATGAGTTGACCGTTGACGATGACCTTAATGAACGGACCGATGGCGATAACTTCTTCGGTGTTCCATTCGCCGGTCGGTTTCAGCGCGCCGGTTTTCGCCGGAACGACGCCGTAGATGGAGCCGTGTTGTTGCCAGTCGGCGGCGCCCGGGTAGTCCGAGTTCAGGATTTGGAGTTCCATCCCGTGATAGGCGGAGTCTTTGCCGAGCGGGGTACGGATGCCGACGCCGTTGTTGCCGCGCGGCGGGAGTTTGAAATCGAAGCGGAGAATGAAGTTCCCGTACTCTTTTTTCGTCAAGAGTTGGCCGCCTTTACGGCAGACGAACGAATCGCCTTCGACCGGATAGCCGTCGATGCTTCCTTGCCAAATGTCGCTGGAAAGGGCTTTGCCGTCGAAGAGGAGTTCGAAGCCGAGCTCTTCTTCTTGCGGGGTCAGTTTGTTGAGTTCTTGCGCTTGAACGGAGGACGCGAAAGCGCAAACGCAGGCGACGAGGGCCGCGACGAAAATCTTTTTCATTGTGAAAATCCTGTCGACGCAACGAATTGCGAATAAAGGGGAAAATGCGGAAACCGTCGACGCGAAAACGGGGGCGCCCGCGTCGACGTAAAACGCGGAGACGGGCCGAACTCGAACCGCTCCCGATGAATCTTATTTTAAGCGAAAACGCGTCCGCGTCAAGCGTTTTCGCCGTCGAAGAAGCGCGTTTTCCGATTTTGCCGAGAATTTTCGGACGCTCCGAACGCTCGCGCCGCCGTCGACGAACGCCCGTCGACAAGCGGCGAAACGAACGCAAAATCGGGACGAAGGTCGCGGAAGCGGCGGAACTAGCGCGCTTCGAAACGGAGGTTGTTTTCGCGAGCGTATTCCTCCGCGACGGAACCGGCGGCGCCGTAAAGCGTTAAATCGGAAGCGCAATCTGCGAACGCTTCGTCGCCGATTTCTCGAACGCTCGCCGGAATCGCGACCGATTTCAACGCGTCGCAATTCGCGAAAGCATGCCAACCGATTTCTTTAACGCTCGCCGGAAGCGCGACCGATTCCAACGCGGAGCAATTGGAAAAAGCGCAGTCGTCGATTTTTTCGAGCCCGTCGGCGATTTCGAGCGATTTCAGCGAGACGCAAGTGGAAAACGCCCCGTCGCCGATTTCGCGAACGCTCGCCGGAAGCGCGACCGCCTCCAACGAACGGCAACACCAAAACGCCTCGACGCCGATTTTTTGAACGCCGTCGGCGATCGAGACCGATTTCAATGCGTCGCAACTGAAAAACGCGCCGGCCCCGATTTCTTGAACGCTCGCCGGAATCGCGACCGATTTCAACGCGTCGCAACTGGAAAACGCTCCGCCGAGCGCATGCAGGAGTTCCGGAATGTCGCCGCGAGTCGGCGAAATATAGACGAGACCGCCGATTTTTTCGACTCCGTCGGCGATTTCGAGCGATTCGAGCGCCGGGCAATGAGCGAACGCGTCGCAAGCGATTTCTTTAACGCTTCCCGGAATCGCGACCGATTTCAACGCGTCGCAACCGTCGAACGCCGAGTCGCCGATTTTTTCGACTCCGTCGGCGATTTCGAGCGATTCGAGCGCCGAGCAATGAGAGAACGCTTGCCGGGCAATTTCCTTGACGCTTCCCGGAATCGCGACCGATTCCAACGCTTGACAGCCTGAAAAAGCGTAATCGCCGATTTGCTTAACGCCGTCGGGAATTTCGATCGATTTCAGCGCGGAAACTCTGTAAAACGCGGAGGGGCGGATCGTTTCGACGTCGTCCGGAACGACGTATTCGGTCGACTCGCGCCCGGTCGGGAACGCGACCAACGTTTTGCCGTCGGCGGTGAAGAGAACGCCGTCGACCGCCTTGAAACGCGAGTTTTCCGCAGCGACCGAGAACGACGTTAAAGCGCCGCAAGCTGTGAACGCGCCGTCGCCGATTTCCTCGACGCCCGCCGAAATGTCGACCGACGCCAACGACGGCGCGCCGGAGAACGCGCTGTCGCCGATTTTTTTGACGCTCGACGGGATTTTGATCGAATTCGGCGACCAACAAACGT
>JAFTUJ010000292.1 GCA_017466305.1 Thermoguttaceae bacterium | reverse complement strand
TCCGCTCCCGTTGGTCGCGACGCGTTCGCCCAACAAGAGCGAAGGAACCGACGTCGAAACGACGTTTTTTCGAACTTTACAAGCGTTCGTCGTTAACTCGGCCCGCCGAAGGCGGTTTTACCCGAGCTACCGCTCGAACTCGGTTTCCGCTCCCGTTGGTCGCGACGCGTTCGCCCAACAAGAGCGAAGGAACCGACGTCGAAACGACGTTTTTTCGAACTTTACAAGCGTTCGTCGTTGACTCGGCAAACGCTTTTTTTTCGCCGTTTTTCTTGCTTTTTCTTTTGTCGAGCGTTTTTTCTCAAAATCGGCGACGTTTCGTCGACCGACGCTTGCAATCGCGGCGCGACGGCGATATAATCGTCGACGAAGCGGCCCGCGCCCGCCGAAGGCGGTTTTATCCGCGCTTCCGCGCGAACTCGGTTTCCGCTCCCGTCGGTCGCAAGCGGATTCGCCCAACAAGAGCGACGGCAAACGTTTACGCTCGATTCACCCCGCTCTCTTCCTTTCCCGCTTACTTCGCTCGCTCCAAGGAGAAACGCCGATGACCGAAAAGTCGCCCCAATCGCCGACGCTCGAAAACGTCAAAAACGCCGCCGAAACGGAAGTCGCTTGGGACGCTTCCCCCGCTCCCGGAACGCGCAAGTCGTTTATTTTCAACGGCGTCGAGTTCGCGTTCCGATACTGCCCGCCCGGGACGTTTACGATGGGAAGTCCGTTCGAAGAAACGGGTTCCGCGTTTTTCGACGACGAAACACTACACGAAGTAACGCTAACTCGCGGCTTTTGGCTCGCCGAGACGCCGACGACGCAAGCGCAATTTCAGGCGGTTTGCGTCGACAACCCGAGTTGGTTTTCGGCGTCGGGAATCGGCGCGTCGGAAGTTCGCGGGCTCGAAACGAGCGATTTTCCGGTCGAGTCGGTTAGCTGGAACGGCTGTCAAGATTTCCTTAAACTCTTGAACGCGTTCGACTTGCTTCCGCCGGGTTGGACGTTTCGTTTGCCGACGGAAGCGGAATGGGAGCGCGCCTGCCGGGCCGGAACGCAAACGCCCTTTTCGTTCGGAACGACGATCGACCTCGGCAAGGCGAATTTCAACGGCGTCGCCGTCCGCAATCCGACGTTCGACGACCCTAATTTAGAAGGAACCGAGGTTTGCGTCAAATGGGAAGCGGAATGGCGGCGCGTCGAAGCCTTGCGCTTGGAGCGAACGTCGGCGGTTCGCTCGTATCCGCCGAACGCGCTCGGGCTTTACGACATGCACGGGAACGTCGCGGAATGGGTTCAAGATTGGTACGGCCCGTATCCGGAGGGCCCGCAAGTCGACCCGACCGGCCCGGCAAAAGGACGGCGGCGAGTTCTGCGCGGCGGTTCTTTTATGGCGGGCGGGGATTGGGCGCGCTCCGCTTATCGCGGCTCCGCGCAGGCGAAAGGCGACTATATCGACCGGGGTTTTCGGCTCGCGGTCGGCCCGACGGTCGACTCGAAACGCAGCGCGACCAAGAAAAAGAGCGACGCGCCCCCCAAAAAGCGGCGTTCCGGGCCGGTTCCGACGCCGGGTTCGTTTTTGCAATCGGGCGAAACCGGCGGGTTCCGACGTTGGGAAGAGCGCGCTAAAGACAATTTCGACGGCGCTTGGGACGATTCGCCGACGCCGGGCGCGCGCAAGTCGTTCGTCTTCAACGGCGTCGAGTTTTCGTTCCGATATTGCCCGCCCGGAACGTTCGGAATGGGAAGTCTCCGCCAAGAAATCGAATTTTTGGACTTGCTCTCCCGCCCTCCCTTCAATCTCGATTACGAACGACGCTTTGTCGCGACGCTGACGAACGGCTTTTGGCTCGCGGAAACGCCGACGACGCGAGCGCAGTACGCGGCGCTAACGTCGAAACGAACCGGCAAACGCGCGGCGGACGCCCTTCCCGTCGAAGCGGTCGCTTGGGACGACGCGCAAGCGTTTTGCGCCAAGCTCAACGATTTCAACCTTTTGCCGCCTGGTTGGACGTTTCGGCTCCCAACCGAGGCGGAATGGGAGCGCGCCTGCCGGGCCGGGTCGACCGGTCGACGTTACGTCGATTTTCCGCTCGACGAACTGGCTTGGACGGCGGCGAACTCGGGCGGGCGCGCGCGTCCGGTCGGCGGGAAACTCGGGAACGCTTGGGGCCTTTTCGATATGTTGGGGAACGTCGCGGAATGGACGGCGGACGTTCTCGCGCCTTATCCGAGGGGCGCGGCGACCGACCCGTTTTGCTCGACGGAGCCGCAAGACAAGTCGCGCGAACGCCTTGCGAAGGTATTCGGTCGGGTTACGAAACGGGTTCTTCGCGGCGGTTCCTATTTGTCGAGTCCGGGCCAAACGCGCTGCGCGGCGCGGAAGTCGAAGGAACAACACAGCGGACGCGGCGGCTTCCGGCTCGTCGTCGGGCGACCGCTAACGCAACCGCCGCAAACGCCGACGGAATAGCGATTTCGCATTCGTCAAAGAGAAACGACCGACGAACGAAACAACGCTTAAATGCGACGCCGAGTAAACGTCGATAACGAAAAAACAACGCTTAAACGCGACGCCGAGTAAACGTCGATAAGGGAAAAACAGCGCTTACACGCGACGCCGAGTAAACGTCGATAACGAAAAAAACGCTTAAACGCGACGCCGAGTAAACGTCGATAACGAAAAATAACGACAAGGAGAAACGCAAAATGGCTAAAAAACGCGAAAAATCGCCGAAACGAGCGCCGGTCGTCGAAAATTACGACGGCGCTTGGGATTCGAACCCGGCGCCCGGAACGCGCAAAACGCTCGAAATCGCCGGGGTCGAATGGGCGTTTCGGTACTGCCCGCCCGGAACGTTCGGGGGCGGCGACGTAAAAAAAGGCGCCAACCCGTATAAAATAACGCTGACGCGCGGCTTTTGGATCGCCGAAACGCCGACGACGCAAGCGCAGTACGAAGCGTTGATCGGCGAAAACCCGAGCTTCTTTTCGCCCCTTCGAATCGAACGGATAACGGACGAGGAACGCGCCGCGCGAGAGGAAGAGATCGCGCGGCGCGCTTGGTATCCCGAGAAAGTTCGCGCCGAGGAAGCCGAGGAAGAAGCCCGAATCGCCGCGCTCGACCCGCTCGAAACGCGGGATTTCCCGGTCGAAACCGTCTCTTGGCACGACGCGACAAACTGCGCGCAAAAAGCGACCGAAGCGGCGGCGCTCCCGGACGGTTTCGTCTTGCGGCTCCCGACCGAAGCGGAATGGGAATACGCCTGCCGCGCCGGAACCGAAACCGCTTTCTTTTGGGGAACGAGGCCAAAACGGTCGGCGATGAATTGCGAACCGACGTACGGCCCGGAACGCAAGCCGTCGGATCCCGAACCGCTCAAACGAACGTCGCGAGTTCGCTCCTATCCGCCGAATCCTTGGGGCGTTTACGACGCGCACGGAAACGTCCGGGAATGGGTTTTCGACCTCGACGGCCCCTATTGGCTCGGCTCGAACCGCGCCGGCGAAAAAACCGACCCGGCCGGCCCGCCGCGAGGCCGCAGGTCTTACGAACGGCGAACCCACCGCGGCGGCGCTTGGACTTCCCGATTCTTCGACGAATTCGCCTCGGGGTATAGCGACGACGCCTATTCGACTGAACGATATAAAACGTATGGCTTTCGGTTGGCGTTAGGGCGTCCGACCGCGGAACCGACCAAGCCGCCGCGCGTCAAAAAGAGCGAACTGGCGACGACGCGCCGTCAAAAGTTGGCGGACGATTGGACGCGTTCCCCCGAAGCCGGAACGCGCCAAACGTTCGAGTTCGACGGCGTCGAGTTCGCGTTTCGGTTCTGCCCGGCCGGAACCTTTACGATGGGGCCGCGTCCGGAGTACGTTCGCAAATCGAAGCCGAAAAAAGAGCGAGAAGAAGAGATACGCGAACAACGGCGCTGCGAAGTAACGTTGACGCGCGGCTTTTGGACGCTCGAAACGCCGGTAACGCAAGCGCAGTACGAAACGTTGATCGGCGAGAACCCGAGCTTTTTCGCCGATTCGGACTCCGTTCCGGACTTTCACGCGGAATCGTTCGCCAAGTTTCATATGAAGGCAAGCGGCGTCGATTGGGTTCCCTTTTTTCACGAGCCCAACGGCGGCGCGGGAGTGGTTCGCGGCGTCGACACGTCCGAATTTCCGGTCGAAAACCTCGCTTTCGAGGATTGCCTTGAGTTTTTAGCGGAGTTGAACGCGCTCGTCGCGCCGCCGGACGGTTGGGTCTTTCGTCTCTTAACCGACGCCGAATGGGAATACGCCTGCCGCGCCGGAACCGAAACGCCGTTTCCTTGGGGCTCGTCGCTCAACGGCGACAAGGCGAACTGCCGCGGAACCTTCCAGTACGGGACGCGAGAAAAGGGCCCTTGGTTGCGCCGAACGACGCAAGTTCGCTCGTATCCGCCGAATCCTTGGGGACTTTACGATATGAACGGCAACGTTTGGGAATTTTGCTCCGACTGGCGCGGCCCGGCCCCGGAAGGCGTCGCGACCGACCCGACCGGCCCGGCGGAGCAAGCGGACGACTGTAGGCAAGAGCGAATCCTGCGCGGCGGTTCTTGGGAATCGAACGCCGAAGCGTGTCTTTCTTCCGTTCGCTCTCAGTCGGCGTCTTACGAGTATTTTAGCGACGGGAAAGTCGGCTTCCGAATCGCGCTGGGCCGCCCGTACTGACCGCGCGAACCGCCGCCGTCGGCGACGCGAAAAGAACCCAAACAACTTAAACAACTTAAACAACCCAAACGGCGAAAACGGAAAAGCGGCAAAAACGAAGGAAAACCCCAAACGCCCGCTCGAACCGGTTCGGCGTCAACCGTCGAACCGCTAACTTATTTTAACAAAGGAATTAACGCAATGTCGACAAACAACGAAACGACGCTCGCTTGGGACGCTTCCCCGGAAACCGGAACGCGCAAAACGGTCGAAATCGCCGGAACGACGTTCGCGTTCCGATACTGCCCGCCCGGAACGTTCGCGATGGGAACGGAGAAAGAAGAGCGGTTCGGCGCGAACGAAACGCTTCACGATGTAACGCTTACCGAGGGCTTTTGGTTCGCCGAAACGCCGGTAACGCAAGCGCAATACGAGGCGGTCGTCGGAACGAACCCCAGCTTTTCCTTAACGCCGGACGAGCCCGGACGCGCGCCGTCCCCCTTTAAAACGTCGACCGCCGAAGACGTTCCGCGCTTTCCGGTCGACGGCGTCTCTTGGTTCGACGCGCAAGAGTTTTGCCGTCGACTGAACGCGGAAAACGTTTTGTCGGAAGGTTTTGCGTTCCGTCTTCCTTGGGAGGCGGAATGGGAATACGTCGCGCGGGCCGGGTCGACCGAGCGTTACGCCCTCGCCGTTTTGCCCGAATGCGTTAACTTTTGGGGATCGGGAGAAGTTGCGGGGGCTCGGGCGCCTCTCCCGGTCGGCTCGAAAGTATTGACGAACGCTTGGGGCGTTTCCGACGCGACGTACAACGGCTTCGAATGGACGCTCGACCGTTTCGGCGCCTACCCGGAGGGCGCGGCGGTCGACCCGACCGGCCCGACGTTCGGCGAAAAGCGGGTTTTGCGCGGTCTTCCGAGGTCTTACGCGCCGTCGTTGGCTTACGCGGCGCTTCGGGAATCGCTCCCGCCGAGCGAACGGCGCGGGTTCGTCGGTTTTCGGCTCGTCGTCGGGCGCCCGATTTCGGAGGACGTCGCTGTCGAAACGGCGGCGATCGGTTCGACGCAAACGTCGATGTTTGAAGCGTTTGCAAGCGACGACTTCGCCGCGTCCCCCGATTCGACGCTCGCTCCGGAACCGGGAACGCGTCGCGTTCTGCAAATCGCCGGCGTCGAGTTCGCGTTCCGCTTTTGCCCGGCCGGAACTTTTACGATGGGGAGCCCGGAAGACGAAAAGGGGCGGCTTTGCTGGGAAACCCAACGCGAAGTAACGCTGACGCGCGGCTATTGGGTCGCCGAAACGCCGGTAACGCAAGCGCAATACGCGGCGGTCGTCGGGAAGAATCCGAGCTGGTATCAAGCGACGGGCGAACGTCGCCGCGAGGTCGAGGGGCTCGACACGTCCGACTTCCCGGTCGAAGGGCTCCATTGGTTCGCCGCGAACGACTTTTGTCGCAAACTCAACGAAGAAGCGGGGTTGGGGATTCTCCCCGACGAGTTCGAGTTCCGCCTTTTGACCGAAGCGGAGTGGGAGCGCGCCTGTCGAGCCGGAACGACCGGGCCCCTTTACGCCGACGAGAAAATAACGAAGCTCGCTTGGATTTGGCGCAACGGGAAACGCCCGCGCAAAGTCGGCGGTCGCGCGCCGAACCCTTGGGGCCTTTGCGATATGTTGGGGAACGTTCAAGAATGGACGCTAGACTGGAGGGAGAGTTTCTCCGTAGGCAATTACGGACGCTATTCTTACGACTTGGAGAAGTTCGACCCTGTCGGCCAGGCGACGTGATTCTCCCGTATGCTTCGGGGAGGCTCTTGGCTCGACGCGCCGCTCGACGTGCGCTAGGCGGCTC
>JAFTUJ010000291.1 GCA_017466305.1 Thermoguttaceae bacterium | reverse complement strand
TAAGGCGCTCGAACAGCTCGCCGGGCGCGGTCCGAACGACGAGGACGTCCGCAAATTCTTCTGGAACTGGCGGCGTTACGGAATGTCGCCCAATTTTACGACAAACCTTCGCGAAATCTTCCGAATCCCGGAAGGCGCCGAGTCGCAAATGCGCGATCTCGGCGTTTTCGGCGGCTCTATCTTTACCGCTTCCAACGCTTTAGCGCTAAACGGCGACGCGGAAGATTTCGCCGTCGTCGAAGAAGCGGCGATGGAAATGGACGCCGCGCCGACGATGATGCGAGCGCGTTCGGCCCCGATGGGGGCGATGGCGGCGGCTCCGGCGCCCGCAATGGCGGCGGGCGGAGCGCCGATAGGAGCGGTCTTTAAATCGAGCGCTCCTCGTATGTTGCGAAACGAATCCAAAGCCGTCGCGGACGCGGGTTTCTCCGAAGCGGGCTCGGGCTCGACGTCGCAAAGTTCGGCGCAACCGGCGTTTATCGAAGCGAAAACGCGCAAAAATCTCGCCGACCTCGCGTTCTGGGCCGCCGACTTGCTCCCGAACGACGACGGCGTGATCGAGTTGGAAGTCGAGACGCCGGAAAACTTAACGACGTGGAAAGTCGCCGCTTGGTCGGTCGGCGCCGGGCTGCGCGTCGGCTCCGGAACGTCGGAATTCGTTTCGCGCAAAGACGTTATCGTCCGGATGCAAAAGCCGCGTTTCCTGACGCAAAACGACGAAGCGGTTCTTTCGGCGATCGTTCACAACTACCTCGACTCCGAAAAAACGGTTCAAGTTTCGCTCGAGTTCGACTCGGAAAACGCCGATTCGCCGCGACTTACGCTCGTCGAAAACGCCGACGGCGCCGCGCTGAACGCTCCGGGAATCGGAACGAACGCCGCGACGCGAACCGTCGTCGTTCCGGCGTCCGGCGAAACTCGCGTCGACTGGCTCGTCAAAGCGCAACACGTTGGCGCCGCGACGCTTACGATGAAAGCGCTCACCGACGAAGAGTCGGACGCGATTCAAGAGACGCTCCCGATTTTGGAACGCGGCATGTCGAAGCAAATCGCCGTTTCCGGTATGATTCCGTCTCTTGACGCCGCGTCGCCTAACGCCCAAACGCAAGACGCTAAAGCGCCGCGCGAAGCGAAGTTCCGTTTGCACGTTCCGGAAGCGCGACGTCCTGAAACGACAAAGTTGACCGTCCGTTTCTCGCCGACGCTCGCCGGGGCGATTTTCGACGCCTTGCCGTATATGATCGAGTATCCTTACGGCTGCAACGAGCAAACGCTAAACCGTTTTCTGCCGCTGGTTATCGCGCAAAAAGCGCTCCTCGATTCCGGCGTCGACTTGGCGTCGCTCAAAGAAAAACGGGCGAACCTGAACGCGCAAGAACTCGGCGACGCGAAGAAACGCGCCGCGCAATGGAGTCGCAACGCTTCGCACGAGGCGGTTTACGACGTCGACGAAGCGCGCAAACTCGCGCAAATCGGCGTCGACAAACTCGTCGCGGCGCAATGCGGCGACGGCGGTTGGGGCTGGTTCTCCGGCGTCGGCGAACATTCGACGGCGGAAATGACCGCGCTCGTCGTTCGCGGGCTCGTTTTGGCTCGCGACAACGACCAAGCGGTTCCGGAACACGCGCTCCAAAACGGCGTCGCTTGGCTCCAAAACTACCAACGCGAAGAAGCGCTTAAAATCTTGCGCGGCAAAGTTTGGAGCGACGAACGCAAGGCGAAAGTCGACGCTTGGCGCCTTTACAAAAACGGCGCCGACGAAGCGGACGCGCTTGTTTATTACACGTTGTCCGAAGCGGGAATTCGCCCGGTTCCGTTCTCCGAAACCTTTGTCGACACGCAAGATACGGAAAAC
This sequence comes from Thermoguttaceae bacterium, assembly GCA_017466305.1. Classification (GTDB taxonomy): domain Bacteria; phylum Planctomycetota; class Planctomycetia; order Pirellulales; family Thermoguttaceae; genus RUG369. Next base: position 3,712 of record JAFTUJ010000291.1, on the reverse strand, counting down.
GTTTCGATTTCCGACAATCCCGCCGAACTCTTCGCGACGATGAAGGAGTTCCTTTGGGAAGCGCGAACCGAGTTGCAACTCTATCCTTTGTCGATGGTTGCGCTCGCGCTCGACGACGAAACGAAGACGCCGACGCAAGGTCAAACGCCGGAGCTCGTCGAGTCGCGCGCCGTCGCTAAGTCTCGCGTCGAAACTATTTTGCGTCGCTTGTCGCAATATCGCAAAGTCGACGACGAAAACCAAACGGTTTGGCTCGAATTGAACGACGTCCCCGGTTGGTATTTTTGGCGTTGGCACGGTTCCGAAATGGAAACGCAAGCCGCCTATTTGAAGCTGTTAAGTCGCGTCGACGCCGAAACGCTTCGACGCCTCGGGCTCGCCGACGACGCGCCGCGCCTCGTCAAATACTTGCTTAACAACCGCAAACACGCGACTTACTGGAATTCGACGCGCGACTCCGCCGTCTGCGTCGAAGCGTTCGTCGAGTATTTGCGCCGAACCGACGAACTCGCAACCGATTCGAAAGTCGAGGTTTACGTCGACGGCGAACTGCGCAAAACGGTCGAATATTCGCCGGAAACGCTCTTTGAAACGGACGGAACGCTCGTTCTCGACGCGACGCAAATCGCGTCCGGCGACCGCGAAATCGTCCTCAAAACGACCGGAGCGAACCCCTTGTATTACAACGCTTACCTTGAATTCTTCACGCTCGAAGACCCGATCGAAAAAGCCGGGCTCGAAGTGAAAATCGAGCGGCGTTATTACAAGCTCGTTCCGAAGAAGGACGCGACGTCGCTCGTCGAAGGCGGGCGCGGCCAAGCGGTTGCGCAACGCGTCGAACGCTTTGAGAAAATCGCGCTAAACTCCGGCGATTCGGTCGCTTCCGGCGATCTTATCGAAGTCGAGTTGATTCTCGAATCGAAAAACGAATACGAGTCGATTCTCCTCGAAGATCGCAAGGCCGCCGGGCTCGAGCCGGTCGAAACGTCGAGCGGTTATAACGGCAACAATCTCGGCGCTTACGTCGAGTATCGAGACGACCGCGTTTGCTTCTTCGCGTCGCGGATTCCGCAAGGGCGGACGACCGTTTCCTACCGACTACGCGCCGAGACGCCGGGCCGCTTCTCCGCGCTCCCGACTCGCGTCGAAGCGATGTACGCGCCGGAACTTAAAGGCAATTCCGACGAGTTCAAGGCGAACGTGCTCGATCGCGAAATCGGCGGCGACGCCAAGTAATTTCGTTACGTCGAGACGTTAAAAAAGGTCGGGCGCCGTTCGCGACGCTCGACCTTTTCTTTTACGCAACCAGCGTTGTTACGTCGGTTGCGTCATTTCTTTTCTTCGTTTTCTTGCGCGTAATACTCGCCGATCGCCTTCATCGTCGCGGTCGGATAGTCGGTCGCAAAGGAAGCGCACCCGGCGTCGAGAAGCGTCCAATACGTCGACGCTTTGTCGCCGTTCGTCCAAGAAAGCGTTTCGAAGGTAACGCCGCGTTTGCGACACTCGGTTCCGCAGTAACGCAGGACGTCGAGCGTCGGCTTCACTTCGCCCTTATCGTCAACGACGACATGCACTTGCAACGCGTCGAGGTCGGCGAAATTTTCGTCGCGAATTTTGTCGAAACGGTCTTTCAGGTCGTCGGCAGTTCCGCTCCACGTCGTCGGCATCCAGAGCATCGCCTTCGAACGCGGCGCGACCTTTTTCCAAGCCTTGATTTCGTCGTATTTAGAGCTGGCCAAAATGATTTGCGGGTGAACGGCTTCGGTCGCTTTCGCCAAGACTTCGAAGTCGACTTGCTTCACGTCGAAGAAAATTAAGCGGCGCGGGTCTTCTTGCAACGCGGCCATCATTTCGTCTAAGTCGGCCATTTGCTGACCTTTAAACGCTTCGCCCATGTACGCGCCGACGTCGAGTTTGCGGCACTCCTCATACGTAAAATCTTTGACGCCGAGCTTCTTCACGTCTTCCGGCGCGTCCGGAATGATGCGCTTGAAGTTATTGTCGTGAAAGGACATAATGACGCCGTCTTTCGTCATGCGAATATCGGCTTCCGGCACGACGTTGATCGCCCACGCGGCGCGGAAGGTTTCGAGCGTCCCTTCCGGCGCTTCGCCGCCCATGCCGCGGTGTCCTTGAACGAGGATTTCCGCTAACGGAATATTGTCTCTAACGTTCCAATCGGCGGGGGTTTCCGCGTAATATTCGTCGAGAGCTTGGAACGTAACGTCCGGACGGTCGGCGCCGAAACCGGCGGAACCGGCGTCCATCAGCGCTTTATGGAACGGAATATCGGTCGCCAGGTCGGGGCAAGTTTTCGTCCGCCACGCCATCGTTTGGAACTCGATTCCGCGAGCGCGCAGCTCGTCGGCGACATTGCGTAAACACGCGAGCGACGGTTGCGGGTTCCCGTCGGCGTCCTTCGTTACGTGAATTTGCAAACGGTTGATTCCCTTGAAGTTATTGGCGCGCAACTTTTCGAAACGCGCTTCGACGTCGGCGTCTTTCATTTTGCCGAGCCCCATCCAAAGGGTCGCGTCGGCGTTCGGGCAAACTTCCGCCCAACGTTCGAGGTGCGCTTCGTTACCGGACGTCAACGTCACTTGGAACCGCACGTCGTAAACAGCCTTCGCAAGTTGTTCGAAATCAACGTTTTTCACGTCGATAACGACGCGGCGTCGATTATTCTGTTTCAGCGCGTCGCAAATCTCTTCGATCGAAATAATCTTTTCGCCTTTGAACTGTTCGCCGCGGAAAGAACCGATATCGAGCGCGCGAGCTTCGTCGAACGTTAAGTCCTCGACGCCCTTCGCTTTAAGTTCGGCCGGAGCGTTCGGGCAAACGCGGGCAAAGTTGCCGTCGTGAAACATCAAAATGCGACCGTCTTTCGTCGAACGCACGTCGACTTCCGGCGTTCCGCCCATCGCCCAAGTCATTTCAAGAGACGACATACAGTTTTCCGGCGCCAAATCGCCCGCGCCGCGATGCGCGACGACCGTTACCTTTTCGCGCGGAATGTTACGCAACGTCCAACGCGCTTCGCGCTCCGCCCCCGACGCCGGAAGCGCCGCGAAAAACGTCGCGACGGTCGCCGCGGCGAACCCCAACGCCGACGCTTTCGATAATTTCATTTTCATACAATCTCCTTCGATCGCTCAATTTAAAACTAAAAAACAAAACAGCCCGACGCTTGGCGCGCAAACGCGCGAGCCAACGCTCGACGGCGTCCGCCTCGCAAACGTCGGGCCGAAAATGTCCGAAAAGGGTCGCGTTTTCCCGCCGCGACGCTAAGAGCGCGTTTTTCCAAGCGCCGCTCGTCAAACGCTAAGTCGTTGCAGCGCCGCGTTTTACACGTCGACCGCAATAATAAAGAACGCGCCCGCGCCCGCCAACGCCCAAAGCCATCGTCGCAAGGTATTTTCCCATTCTTCGCGAATCTCGTCGACGATAAAGTATCCGCTCTCGGAGTTTGCGTCGACGACGTCGTTCACCGCGTCGTATACGTCGTACGCGTTTTCGAGCGTCTCGCGGATTTTTTCCTCATTTCCCTCTTTCACCGCCGACGTTTCCGCCCGCGACGCGACGTCGTCGGTTTGCGCCGCCGACGTTTCCGCCCGCGACGCGACGTCGTCGGTTTGCGACGCTAACGTTTCCGCCCGCGACGCGACGGCGTCGGTTTGCGACGCCGACGTTTCCGCCCCCGACGCGACGTCGT
>JAFTUJ010000290.1 GCA_017466305.1 Thermoguttaceae bacterium | reverse complement strand
GTCCCTTCAAGACGTCGACGACTTCGCCGCCCGGGTTCAGCCCGACGATCAACATGCGCCCGCCCGGTTCCGCCATGAAGCCGTTGCGGTGGCGCGCTTCGTGGCCCCACTCGTCGGTGGCGTCGCCCTTTTTCCCTTTCGGGTACGGGTTGTCGATCAAGACGATCTTTTCGAAGTCGATCAACGGGTTTTTGAACGTGATATCGCGTTTGACTTTGCGAACGGCGAGATAAAGTTCTTTGGCCGCTTCTTCGGTTTCTTCGGCGGCGTCGATCTTCTTTTCGAGTTCGGCGAGCGCGGCGAGGTCGGCGGTAAAGTCGACTTCGTCTTCGTAGTCGGCGACGATACGGTCGGCGATGGCGCGAGCGTATCCGATTTCGAGCTTCGCTTTTTCAAAGGTCGGCTCGTTGTCGCATTGGAACAACCATTCGGTTTCCAGTTGCTTCATCCCTTCCGGCGTAATGTCGGCGGCAAAACCGACGGTCGCGGTCAAGGCGAGCAACAAAGCAAGCAACGTTTGCTTCATAGCGTTTTCCTTAGCGGTAAGCGGGTAATCCGTCGCGGATTCAAAATCGAGCGTTCGCGACCGGCGCGTTTCGTCGACGATTTCAAAACAGCGTAAACGTAACGATAATTTCTCGCCGCGGCGCCGTCGCCCGCCCCGTTTGTTTCGTCGTTTGCCCTTCTTTATTCTTTATTAATAATACGTCAATTATTAATAAGTACGTCAAGGGGCGAGAAACGAATCGACGCGAACCGACGACGGACGGACGCCCACAAAACGCAAGTTTTGCGGCGAGCCGTCGGCGTATTCAATAATTTACCTTAAAACCGCAATCCCGTCAACGACCGCGCGAACGACTTTCGGCGATAAAGCGCGATTTTTTCCCTTTTTTCGCCCAAAATTTCCTTTTTTTTGACGCAAACGCCGCGACGCGCCCATTTCCCGCAAACCTTGTTTTTATCCCATATTTTCCATCTTCTCCATTTTAACGCCGTCTCGTTCGCGGCGGTCGAGCGGCGCGACGGCGCAGCGCGACCCAAGCGGCGGAAAGCAACGCAAATCCGACGACGATCGCGGTCGGCGAAAGGGGCGCTTTCGGCCTTTCCGGCTCTTCCGGAACGACGTTAACGACTCGCCCGACCAAGACTGGAACGCGCCCCCAAGGCCCCGGCCCGGTCGACTCGGCGCTTTGCGCGCTTGCGGCGTTTGGGGCGTTTGGGGCGTTTGGAGAAATTTCGGCGTTTTGGGCAACTTGACCGCTTTGCGCAGTTTGCGCGTTTAAAGGAGTTTTGGCGGGTTGCGACGTCTCAGAAATTTGCGTTTTCTCGTCGATTGGGGCGCTTTCGGGCGTTTGCGTCCTTTGCGCCGACGTTTTATAGGCCCAAGTTTTAGTAAACGCGCCAACAAACTCGATTTCGCGCCGATATTCTTTTCCTCCGCCGACTTTCAACCCGTCGGGGAGTTCCGGAACGCAAAGGACGAGCGGCCAACCTTGCGAATCGTTGGAAAATAGGTAAAGTTGGTAATATCGGTCGATTCCGGTCGACGCGACGACGTCCGGGTCGTCGACGAGAACCAAGTTCGCCCGCCGAACGCGCCCGCGAAGTCGAACGACGCGCCCTTGATTTTGTTCCGGACGATTAAAAAGCGCGACAATTTTCTCTATCTCCGACGCGAAACTCGAATCCGGCGCCAAAACCGATTTTTTGTTTCGACTCGCGTCTCGGCGAACGGCGGCGAGCGTCTCGTAAAACGGGCGGACGTCGGCGCTCGTCCAGCGGAGCGTTTGGGCGATTTTCAGGCGTCGCGTCGGGTCTTTTTCGGCGGTTAGCGCGCGAATCGGGTAAACCGGCGCCCCTTCGAACGCCGACAAATCGACGCCGAGCCGACCGAGCGGAGCGTCCGCCGGGAACCAACCGATTCGCGCCGCCAACGCGACCGGCCCGTCCGCTTCCCGCCCGAACGAAACGCCAAGTCCGCCGACGCGCTCGCCGACGCCGACGTTCCCCAATTCGCCTGTTTTCACCAAATCGCCCGTTTTCGCCAAATCGCCGACATTCGCCGTTTCCGCCGTTTTAATTTCCTTGCTCCTTTTCGCCCGTTTGCCGTTCGCGTCGAAAAAACTCGGCGGCGCGGCGAACTTCGGAACGTTCGGCGAATAAACGACGAGCGTTTCCGGCGCGGCGGACGTTTCGCCGTCTTCTCCATTTTCTCCAACTTTCCCGTTTTCCGGCGAATCGAGCGCGACGACGACCCGATAAAGCGCGTCGCCGCCGATTCGGGCCGCTTCGTCCGCGCCGGTCGGGAGCCGTTCGACTCGGAGCGCGGTTCCGCAAAAATAACGAACGCTCGCTCCGGAAACCGCTTCCCGACGTTCGCTCGGCGCCGCCGCGACGTAATCGCCGAGCGTTCCGACGAGCGCCGCCGCTCCCCCGTTTTCGCTATTTTGCCTATTTTCGCTTCCGCCGAACCGCTCCGCCAAGACCGCCGGCGAAACGAGCCGCGCCAACCGCTCGAACGTCGCGACCGCGATGCGCCGCCGCTCGACCGCTTCGGTCGAATCGAGTTTCGGGCGGAGTTCCCCCGACGCCGCCGTTTCGCGCCGCCAAGCGCCGACGTCGACGCCGGTCGCGACGCTCCAAAACGCCGCGTCGTCTTGCGCGCTTTCGCCAGTTTCGCCAACTTCGCCAACTTCGTTCCCTTCGTCAACTTGCGTTGCTTGCGCCGTCCCCGCGTTTTCCGCAATCTCCGCGACGTCCGGCGTCTCGGCGCGAACCGCTCCGACGAGCGCTCCCGTCGCGACGAGAAGGAGCGCGAACGGCTCGATCGAGTCCGGCAAGTCGAGCGCGTTCTTACCCCGTTTGCCCCGCTTGCCCAACTTTCCGCCCGACTTGCGCCCAACGAAACGCCGCGTTAAGAGCCAAACGGCGACGATTCCAACGCAAACGCCGATTTTAACGCCGAGCGCGCTTCCCGTTTTTTCCGTTTTTCCGCTCGCTCCGTCTCCGTCGTCCGCCGACGCCGCCGAACCGCTCCAACGGAAATCGACCGCGACGAGGGTCGGCGCCGCGTAAAAATCGTCCCCGCCGTCGAACGCCGTCGTTCGATAATAAACGGCGGTCGCCTCGACCGTTTCGCGCCGATATTCGACCGTTTCCGGATAAGCGGTCGCGTTTTCGAGCCGCTCGTCGACGTTAAAACCGGGCGGAGCGCGCCGCGTCAGGAGCCGAACCGGGTCGCGTTTCGAATCCGGGAGCAACACCCAACGGTCGTAAAACCCGCCGCTTTTCCCGCTTGCGCCGCTTGCCGCGACTTCGCCGGTTTGCGCCGTTTCGCCAACTT
>JAFTUJ010000289.1 GCA_017466305.1 Thermoguttaceae bacterium | reverse complement strand
CGTCGACGCGAACTCCAACAACCTCCCGCTCGGTCAAGACTGCTACGGCGCTCGTCCGGGCACGGGCGCTTCGCTCAGCTGGGGTTGGCGCACGTTCACCCTGCCGTACATCGAACAAAGCGCGCTCTACGAACGCATTATGAGCGAGTGCTACAAGAAGGGCGTCGCCGCTTGGGCCGGCGGTTCCAATGAAATCAAGAAGATTGAAGTTACCGCCTACCACTGCCCGTCCGACGGAAACGTCAAGGGCGTCCGCGCCGACTACGCTCACGCGAACTACGTCGTCAGCTACGGCGACTACTGCGTCAAAGCGGAAAACTGGGGTTGGGTTAACGGCGACCAAGGCCGCACCGACTACTCTCGCGGCGCGCTCCAACCGAAAACTTGGACGAACCTCTCCTCGCTCACCGACGGAACCTCGAACACCGCGCTCGTCAGCGAAGCGATCGTCGGCGAAGCCGGAACCCGCAAAGTCAAAGGCGGTTACGCGATCAATCGCAGCGACGTTTTCGGCGGCGGCTCCGGGCACAACACCTGCGAAAAATCCGGCTTCAACCCGCAAGCCTGTCTCAACTTGCGCGAATCGGGCGGCGACTTCCAAAGCTCCGTCAGCGTTTCGGACAAACGTTGCCTCCGTTGGAACGACTGCCAACCGATCTTCGGCGCGTTTAACACGATTCTCCCGCCGAACTCCCCGACCTGCGGTCGCGAATCGGGCGACTACCAAGCGACGATTCTTACCGCGACGTCGAATCACAGCGGCGGCGTTAACGTCGGAATGGTCGACGGTTCGGTCCGCTTCGTTAGCGAAACGGTCGACTGCGGCAACCTGACCGGCTCGACGATCGGCGACAACACCGGTCTCTGCAAACGTTCCGGCAAATCGAACTTCGGCGTCTGGGGCGCCCTCGGCTCCCGCGACGGCGGCGAAACCGAAACGCTCTAAGCATTTAAAGCGCAACGTTTAACAACGCGTCAAACGACTAGTTAAACAACGTCGCCCAAACGGCGCCGCGACCCAAAATCGCGACGCCGTTTTTGCGTTCCGCTCGATTTCCGCCCCCCGAAGCGTCGACCAAACGTTCGACCGCGACACGGCGCAACAGACGCGTTCTAACCGTCGAAACGGCGGCGTTTAAAAAGCGGGGCGTTCTTTGCGTCGCCGTCCTAAACGCCGTTCCGCCTCGCCGTCGCGCTTTTTCTCTCGCCCTTCCGCGACTCGGCGTCGTTCCCCCTCTCCTCTTGGTCGCCTCTCGCGCGCCGAACGACGAAAAATTTCTTTTTCGATTATCACTTGCCAAATTTCAAAAAAAAGCTCTTATTAATAATGGAACGTCGTTTCAACAAAATTTTCGACGACGCCGACGCTTTTTGATTATCGATCAAAAACAAAAATTTTCAAAGGAGGCTTTATGTCCCGTTTAAACTTCAAACGCCGACGCGCCGCCGGTCGCGGTTTCACGTTGGTCGAACTCCTAACGCTCGTCGCGGTCGCCTGCTTGCTCCTTAATTTGCTCCTTCCCGCCGTTTTATCGTCGCGCGACAAATCGCGTCGTTCGAAATGCGCGAACAATTTGAAACAACTCGCTTTAGCCGCTCAAAATTACCACGACGTCAACGGCGCCCTTCCCGCCGGGCAAGACGCTTGCAATCTCGGTTACGGCTTCCGCGTCTCCTTGCTTCCTTACCTTGAACAATTCGGGCTCTACCAAGGCGTCATGTACGAAGGCTTCGAGAAGGGCGTTCGCTTCGCCGACTTAGACGCCGAAGTTAAAACGGCTCAAATCGACGTTAACGCATGTCCCGCCGACCCGGGCGCGTCGCGAATCGTCGGCGGTTTTCGCCCGGCGAGCTACGTCGCCTGTTACGGCGACTTCTGCCCGAACGTCGCGCCTTACGACGCCGCGTCTCCTCGCTCTTGGGTTCGCTCTCGCGGCGCAATCGCACCGAAAACTTGGACGAACCTAGCCGTAATCACCGACGGAACCGCGAACACCGCGCTCTTTAGCGAAACGGTCGTCGCCGTCCCGGGCGCTTCGACGATCAAAAACGGCGTCGCGACCGGAACCTCTTCCGTCTTCGGCGCCGGTTTCGTTCTCAACTCTTGCATGCGTCCCGGTTTCAAACCGCAAGTTTGCTTAACTTACGCCGACGGCGCCAACTACCGCCCCGACGTCGCCGTTTACCAAGCGCGCGGGAGCCGTTGGGGCGACGGTCGCGACGTTTTCTCCGCCTTCAGCACGATTCTTCCGCCGAACAGCCCGAACTGTTCCCTTGGCGGCGTCGGCGACGCCGGCGGCAATCCGCAACTTCTTTCCGCGACGTCGCATCACCGCGGCGGCGTCAACGTCGCGCTTGTCGACGGTTCCGTCCGCTTCGTTAGCGAAACGATCGACTGCGGCAACCTGACCGGCTCGACGATCGGCGTCAACGCCGGTCTCTGCTCTTACGGCAAATCGCCCTTCGGCGTTTGGGGCGCCCTCGGCTCCTGCAACGGCGGCGAAACCGGCGGTAGGTCGGCTTTAGACGACGCCCCGTCGCTACGCTCGCTTTTCG
>JAFTUJ010000288.1 GCA_017466305.1 Thermoguttaceae bacterium | reverse complement strand
TAAAGTTTGTCGCTGGAACCGTTTGGAAGGTGCGGCCCGTAGGTGATCGTCCAAAGACGCCCGGCCCAAGGAACGACCGCGCAGGTTCCGCATTCGTTTTCGTCGTTGAACCAAGCGAGATGGGGATAAATCCCGCCGAACGAACGCTTTAACGCGAGCGGCGTCGGCGGCGCGTCCGGTTGAGCGGCGGCGTCGGCGGCGGTTGCGTTGACGTCGACGGTTGCGTTGGCGTCGACGGTTGCGTTGGCGTCGACGGTTGCGTTGGCGTCGACGGTTGCGGCGGAGGTCGATTCGGAAGAAGGGGCGGGCGACGTTTGCGACTTGGCGTCGTCGGCGAAAAGCGACGAGGCGCCAAACGCGGCGGTCAGCGAAAAAACGGCGAACGCCGACGAGCGTCGAAGGGGAAAGCGTCGGAGCATAACGTGTTTCCTTAAAACAGGTTAAGTGTTGAAAAACAACGGTTGAGCGAGATCGGACGGCGTTACTTGGCGACGTCGCGTCGGCATTCGAGGAGGAGGAAACCGCAAGGCGGAACGGCGAACGAACGCTCGGCGGCGTCGACCGGGCTCGACTTCAAAACGACCGCGTCGCGCTTTTCGGCGTCGTTGGCCGCGTCGATTCCGTCGGCGACCAGTTCGCTTTTGACGACGGGGACGTAACCTTCGGGAAGTTCGACGTTTGCGACTTGCGTTTCGGTCGAGGAACGGTTGACGACGGCGACGTTAAGCGACGTCGCGTCCGGAGACGCCGCGACGACGTCGAGGTAAGGAAGCGTCGCCGGAAGTTCCGTCTTTTCGCCGCTTGCGTCGCCTTCGAGCGCGAATTTGACGTCCGCCGACCGAACGCCGGGGCCGTCGACCGCCGCGTCGCAACGGACGCCGACGATTTTGCGGCGGTACGTTTGGAAAATCGGGTAAAGCGCCGTCGGGTACGCGTCGTTTTCGCCGACCGTTTTGACGACGCCGTGTCCGTTGACCGGGAAAATGTACGTTCCCATCGCGACCGTCGGGCTCGTTCGGACGAACGCGTTCAGCGTTCCGGCGACGACGACGCAATCGTAAAGACGGCGGTCGTCTTTGCGCGTAAACCTCGACGGCGAGCCGCTTTGGCTAACGGAGTGTCGGCAGTTCCATTCGTCGACGGAGAGTCGAATCGGGCGCTCTTTGCGGTTCAAACGGACGTTCGCCGCCTCGACGATTTTCGCGAGTTTGCGCAAATGCGCCTCCGTTTGGGCCGGCGCGAAGAGCGTCGAATCGGGCGAAACGAGCTTGCCGTCGACGATTCGAGCGTTGACGTAATAATGTTGCGTCAACCAGTCGATTTTGGCGCCGCAACGATCGAGGACAGTTTCGTCCCAAGCGGCTTTGTTCCCGACGCCGAGCAGCTCCAAGTCGGGAAAACGAGCGCGAATCGCCGTCGCCCAAACGTCCAAAAGCGCGGCGTACTGCGCGGCGTTCAAACGGACGCCTTGCCCGAACCCGCCCCATTCCTCGTTCCCAACGCACCAGTAACGGACGTCGTAAGGTTCGACGCGGCCGTTCTTTGCGCGTTTTTGACCGCCCGGCGTCGACGCGTCGCCGACGACGTACTCGATCCAAGCGAGCGACTTTTCGAGCGAGCCGCCGATCTCCGGGTCGGGGTGAAGGTTCGCGTTCAGGTTGATATACGGCGCCGTGTCGACGCGCTCGCACCAAGCGAGGAACTCGTCCGTGCCGAAGCGGTGGTTCTCGACGCCGCCCCAACAGCGAACCGGGACGGTCGGGCGTTCGTCGACCGGGCCGACGCCGCGCTCCCATTGGTATTCGAGGACGAACGTGCCGCCGGGCCAACGAACGACCGGAATGTCCAGGTCGCGCAAAAGTCGGTCGACATGCGGTCGCGCCTCGCCGTTTTTCCCGACCGCGCCGTCGTAAATAACGCGGTCGTTGCAGTCTTCGAGCATTTGCCCGTAAATCGTCGGCGCAATTTCGACCGGATTTTCCGGGAGCGAAACGACGATTCGCGTCGGCGGCGTCGGCGCGTCGGACGGAACGGCGGCCGACGGCGCGACGGCGGCTTGACCGAAAACGGCGGACGTCGCGGCGCAAACGAAAAACGCGAAAACGGAAGGTAAAACGGAAGGTAAAACGGAAGGTAAAACGGAAGGTAAAACGGAAGGTAAAACGCGAAAAAACGGGAATATCGACATTGCGGCGACTTTCGTAAAAAAGGACAACGGCGCGCGGATTGGCGGCTTCGTCGGAACGCTTCGCTTCGAGAAAACGCTTAAGCGCAAAACGGCGGCCAGCGCGACGTTATTATACCGGAAACGGCGCGGCAAAACAAGAAAAAAGGAAGAATTTCGCCTAATTTTTGCGAACGTCAAAGAAAAAAACGCCGGTTCGCTCGCTTAACTCGCGGCTAAGCGGGGAACGAACCGACGTCGAAAAAAGCGTTCGCCGCCGAGCGTTAGCGTCAACGTCGGGAACGCGACGCAAGACGGCGGATGTTAAACGTCGTTAAATCAACGTTTAAGAGCGATTTTGCGGATCAGGTCGAGCGGAATAATCGCGAACGCAAGGAGCGCGCAATAAAGCCAGCTCGACGCGCTTAACGGTTGGACGTGCAAATATTTGCCGCCGAACGTAACGAAAACGAATTGCAACGCGAAAACGCCCGCGAAGACCATCAGGAACGTCGGGTTGCGTTTTAACCCGGCGAAAACGTTCAGGTTAGTCGTGCGCGCGTTGAAACCGTTGAACGCGATCGCCATCATGAAGAACGCGAAAACGGCGGAACGCAGGTAGTCGTTTTGCGCTTACAACGCTTTTGCGTCGTCGGCGTTTTGCGTTTCCTGCGCGTTTTCGTCGGCGTTTTGCGTTTCCTGCGCGTTTTCGTCGGCGGTTTGCGCGACTTTCGGCGCGTCCGCTTCGAAGAGAGCGCGAATCGGCGTCGGGCAAAGAATCGACAAACTAATCGCCGTAATAAATAACGCGCCGACAAGGATTTGCGTCATCATGGGCTTCGTAACGACGCTTTCCGAACGCGGAATCGGTTTCTCCTTCATGTACTCCTTCAACGCCGGCTCCGCGCCGAACGCCAAGGCCGCCAAGGTGTCCATCACCAAGTTGATCAAAAGGAGCTGAACGACCGTCAACACGACGTTAAAGCCGAACATCGGGCCGAGGAAGCACGTCAACACCGCCGCGACGTTGACCGTAAGTTGGAAAATCAAGAACTTTCGAATGCTCTTGAAAATCGTGCGACCGTAAAGAATCGCCTTGGCGATCGACTTGAAATTGTCGTCGAGAATCGTGATTTCGCCCGCTTCTTTCGCGACTTCGGTGCCGCTCCCCATCGCGAAACCGACGTCGGCCTTTTTCAGCGCCGGGGAGTCGTTGACGCCGTCGCCGGTCATCCCGACGACGAGGTTAAGCTCTTGCGCCAACGTAACTAAGCGGCTCTTGTCGCTCGGCAGCGCGCGGGCGACAACGCGTAATTTCGGGAGGATCGCCTTCACTTCGTCGTCCGACTTTTCGGCGAGTTCGGCGGACGTCATCGCGATTTCGTCGTCGGCTTTGAGGAGACCGGATTCTTTCGCGATGGCGACGGCGGTTTCCTTGCGGTCGCCGGTGATCATAACGACTTGAATTCCGGCGTTTTGCGCTTCGGCGATCGCTTCGGCGGCTTCTTTGCGGACGGCGTCGCGAATCCCGATAACGCCGACGAGCGTCAGCGGCGCTTCGTCGTTTTCGCCGTTCGCTTTCGCGACCGCGAGGAGACGCATCGAGCGAGCGGCTTGGTCGAGCGAGTATTTTTCAATCGCGCTCTTGTCGGTAAACTCTTTTTCCGCGCCGTTTGCGTCGATGTAACGAGCGCATTGTTCGACGACGCGCTCCGCCGCGCCCTTGACGTAAACGACCGGGCCGTTCGCGCTCTTGACGACGACGCTCGACTTTTTCTTTTCGGAGTCGAAGGGGTTGAATTGCAACGTTTGCGATTTGTCGATTTTGTCGGCGACGCCCGATTGGGCGAGGAACGACATCAACGCGCGGTCGGAGCTGTTGCCGCCGAGAATCGCGTTTTCCGCGCCGACCGACGCGCTGTTGTTGACGCCGACGCCGACGATGAATTCCGGCGTAAACCAAGACGGCGCGTCTTTTAACGAATTGAACGTCGTCGCGTCGCCAAGCGCCAACTCTTCGACGGAGAGGCGGCCTTCGGTGATCGTCCCGGTTTTGTCGCTGTAAAGGAGGCTCAGCGAACCGGCGGTTTCGAGCCCGTGAATTTTGCGAACCAAGACGTTGTCGCGCACCATGCGGAGGCTTTGGAACGATTGCAGCAACGACGTCAACATCGGCAGCCCTTCCGGCACCGCGCAAACGATGATCGTAACGGCGACCGTGATCGCGTCCATCAGCAAACGAACCCAAGCGATCGCGTTTTCCGGCATGTCGCCGCAAATAAGCGAACGCCCTAAAATCCCGACGACGATCGCGCCCGCGCCGATGTAGCCGAATTTCGAGATTTGACCGGCGAGATGGCTTAACTTCACTTGCAACGGCGTTTTACGGTCGACGTTTTCTTGGAGTTCCGCCGCGATTTGACCGAAAACGGTCGCGTCGCCGACGACTTTGATTTCCAGATAGCCTTCGCCGCCGCAAACGACGGAACCGCGATAAGCGTAATGTTCGTTGTGCGTGTCTTTAGCGTCGTAAGTTTCGCCCTTTTCGACCGGTCGTTTCGTCGCTTCGACCGTTTCGCCGTTGAGCGGGGATTGGTCGACTTTGAGCGAACCTTCGACGACGACGCCGTCGGCCGGGATTTTGTCGCCGGCTTGGAGGTAAACGAGGTCGCCGACGACGACGTCGTTGACGTGAATTTCCGCAAGTTGGCCGTCGCGAAGGACTTTCGTCGTTTCTTTCGCCTCTTCTTCGGCTTTGAGCGCGGAGGCTTTGCCCTGTTGTTTGTTTTCGCTGAGCGCGGCCGCGAGGTTGGCGATCAAAATCGCGACGAGGACGCCGAGCGGTTCGTACCACTCGGTTTCGCCGATCGCCAAAAGAACGAGCTGAACCGCCAGCGCGACTAGCAGGATCATAATCATCGGGTCTTTAAACCCTTCGAGAATTTTCATCCAGAGCGGTTCCGGCGGAATTTGCGTTAGCGCGTTCGAGCCGTGCTCTTGGCGGCTTTTTTCGATTTGTTGCGCTGTTAAACCTTTACGTTGCATTGTTTAGCTTTCAGTTTGAAGTGAGGGCGCGGCGTCGAAACGCCAAAAACCCAAAAACGCGCCAACGCTCGAACGAAACGCAAGGAAGCGATTCGCGCGAGCGGTCGACGCAAACGTTAAAAATGATTGGGTTAAGCGTCGCGGCGATCGTTAGGCGACCGTCGCGACGATTGAGCGCTTGTTAACATATTGTTATTTAAGGGGTTGAGGCGGTTCGATTTGGTAAATTTCCCCGCGGAATAGGAAAGTCGAAGCTTCTTCAAAAGCGAGATACTGCGAGAATTCGCGTCCGAGCCGCCCGACAAGTTCGAAATATTCGGTTCCGAATTGTTCGACGACGATCGGTTTTTGCGCTTGTTGCGACTTGGCGTCGAGCGCCGAGTCGAGCCAGCGACCTTCTTTGAAGTAAAACGTTTTGCCGGCGAATGTTCGGACGGCGTCGCGTCGTTTGGCGCTCGTCGCTTCGGCGGTTTCCGAATCTT
>JAFTUJ010000287.1 GCA_017466305.1 Thermoguttaceae bacterium | reverse complement strand
TATGGCTGGTCGTCGGCGGCGCGCTCCTCCTCGCTTACGGTCTTTCCGACTCAGGAGAAGGTTCGCGCCCTTCCGACTTCGACGCAAGTTCGAACTACTCCGACTTCGACGCCCGTTCCTATTCCCCTCCCGTTAGCGCTCCCATTACCGGCTACCCCGGCGGCGCCTGCTTCTTCCCGCTTCCGCCCTCCTCTCCCGCGCCTTCCGCGTCCCCCCGTCTCCCGCGGCTCTGCGGCGGTTGCGACGGAAGCGGCGCCTGCGGAGTCTGCAACGGCGACGGCAATGCAAGCGAATGGTCGTACAACCTAGGCCCCAATTTCTGCTCCTCTTGCGGCGGAACCGGCCGATGTTTTATTTGCGGCGGCTCCGGAACGCGCTAACCCTCAATTTCGCAAGCTTTCGGTTAAGTTTCGACCGGTCGGAAGCCGGCTTTTTTCGACCGGTCGAAAAATAATTCGCTAAATAAGTACCGATAAAGTTTTAGCGATTTAAAAGGGAAAAAAATCGGCGTTCCCCCCCTTGTAAAAAATAAAATCCGACGCATAATAAAGGGCAATAGAATTTAACGAAAAAACGCGGAGTCGCCCTTTACCGCGTAAGCGTCGTCGCGAATTAGACGCGCCCTCACGTTCATATAATGGAAGGATTGCTTCAATGGCCGTCAATTATAACGAAGAATCGCTGAAGAAACACGCCGAATGGCGCGGCAAGATCGAAACGAAAGTGCGCGTTCCCGTCGGCTGCCGCGAAGAACTTTCGCTCGCTTACACGCCGGGCGTCGCCGAACCGTGCCGCAAAATTAGCGAAAACGTCGATCTTTCCTTCGAACTGACCCGCCGTTGGAACACCGTCCCGGTCATCACCGACGGCACCGCCGTTCTCGGCTTGGGCGATATCGGGCCGGAAGCCGGGATGCCGGTGATGGAAGGCAAATGCGCGCTCTTCAAGGCGTTCGCCGACGTCGACGCGTTCCCGCTCTGCATTCGTTCGAAAGACACGGAAGAGATCATTAAAACGATCAAACTCTTGGCCGGCAGCTTCGGCGGCGTCAACCTCGAAGACATTTCCGCGCCGCGTTGCTTCGAAATCGAACAACGCCTCAAGAAAGAACTCGACATTCCGGTCTTCCACGACGACCAACACGGCACCGCGATCGTCTCCGCCGCCGCGCTTTTGAACGCTCTTCGCGTTACCGGCAAGAAAATGGAAGACGTGAAAGTCGCGATGAACGGCGCCGGAGCCGCGGGTATCGCGATCGCGAAATTCCTCGTCGCGTTCGGCGTCAAAGACGTGATCATCTGCGACTCGAAGGGGATCATCTGCAAGGGCGATCCGCGCTTGAACGCTTCGAAACAAGAAATCGCCGAAATGACGAACAAAGAACGCGTTACCGGCGGTCTTGCGGAAGCGATGAAGGGCGCGGACGTTTTTGTCGGCGTTTCGGCGCCGAACTGCGTTACCCAAGAGATGGTCAAGTCGATGAACGCCGACCCGATCGTCTTCACCTGCGCGAACCCGATTCCGGAAATTCATCCGGACGAAGCGAAAGCCGCGGGCGCCGCCGTCGTCGGCACCGGTTCGTCGCAATACAACAACCAAATCAACAACGTTCTCGTCTTCCCGGGTCTCTTCCGCGGCGCGTTGGACGTCCGCGCGACCGACATTTCGATGGGGATGATGATGGCGGCGTCGCGAGCGATCGCTTCGGTCGTTTCGGACGAAGAGCTTTCGAAGGAATACATCCTGCCGTACGCTTGGGACAAACGCGCTCACGACGCCGTCGCGAAAGCGGTCGCCGAAGAAGCGCGCAAGGAAGGCCTCGCGAAACTTTAATCGCTTTAACGCAAGCGATTCCTTAACTTAACGTTCGCCGTTCGTTAACGTTTTCAACGCGTCGCGGCGACGAACGTCGTCTTGTCGACGTCGACTTAGCGCCGCTCAAAGCGCCGCGTCGTCGGTTCCGTTTATACGCGAACTCGGCGACGCGGCGCTTTTGCGCGTCTATTCGGTTCCCTTTCCCTCCGCTTTCCGACGTTTTTTCCCCGTTCTTTCCCGGCGTCGGCCCCGTTTCTCTCCCGACCGCCGCGTTTTGCCGTCGCCGTCGAGCCGTTTTCCAGTTTTCGTCAATTTATCGACGTTGTCGCCGCGTTGGCAAGGTTTACGTCGAACCGTCAAGTTGAAACGCCGCCTCTATTTTTGCCGAAATCTCGCGACAAAGCGCCCCGCGTCGACGCTTAAGGGCCACTCGACGCGACGACGCGAAAAAAGTTTCAATCGTCGAACCGCAAACCGAGCCGCCGCCAACGTTTCGAACGCGTCAGCCGCTCCGTTCCCCTTTTGACGCGCGCCGGAACGACGACGCCGTTCGCGTTTTGGCCGAGGAACGGAACGACCGCGCCGCCGCAAATCCCGCCGCAAATCCCGCCGCAAATCCCGCCGCAAATCCCGCCGCAAATCCCGCCGCAAATCCGCCGCAAATCCGCCGCAAATCCGCCGCAAATCCGCCGCAAATCCGACAAAAATCCGACAAAAATCCGACAAAAATCCGACAAAAATCCGACAAAAATCCGACAAAAATCCGAC
>JAFTUJ010000286.1 GCA_017466305.1 Thermoguttaceae bacterium | reverse complement strand
TTCAACTCGGCGGCGGAAAGTTTGACGTTGATCGACTCGTTCGGAATGTCGATTTCGACGATATCGCCGTCTTCGAGGAGCGCGATCGGGCCGCCCGCCGCGGCTTCCGGACTGACGTGACCGATGCTCGCGCCCGCGGTGCCGCCGGAGAAGCGACCGTCTGTAACGAGCGCGACGGAGTCGTCGAGCTTAACGCCTTTGAGCGCGGCGGTTGGAGCGAGCATTTCTTGCATGCCGGGGCCGCCTTTCGGGCCTTCGTAACGAATGATCACGACGTCGCCGGCCTTCACTTTGCCGCCGACAATCCCTTGATACGCCTCGGGTTCGGAGTTGAAAATGACCGCCGGGCCGGAGTGCTTCATCATTTGCGGAAGGACGCCCGCCGTCTTGACGACCGCGCCGTTCGGAGCGAGGTTGCCGAAGAGAATCGTGAGACCGCCTTGGGCGCGGTAAGCCTTTTTGCAGGGGCGGATGCAGTCTTTCGGGTCGAACGTAAGTTCAAGCTCGGTAACGTTTTTGCAACGGCGGCGAACGCTCATCGCGGTCGTGTTCGGGCGACCGCCC
The DNA here is from genome assembly GCA_017466305.1 of Thermoguttaceae bacterium. Lineage (GTDB taxonomy): Bacteria > Planctomycetota > Planctomycetia > Pirellulales > Thermoguttaceae > RUG369. The sequence continues at coordinate 3,565 of JAFTUJ010000286.1, read as the reverse complement.
GGCGTCGCGGCGTACATTTCGAGGGCTTCTTCCGAAACTTTGCGCGAACGGAGGTCGTATTCGTCGACGGTTTGACCGAGCGTAAGTCCCGAAACGGTCGGCGCTTTGAAGTCGAGCGACGGAACTTTGCCGCGACGGAGTTCGCCGAAAATCGTCGCGATACCGCCGGCGTTGTGAACGTCTTCGATGTGATAATTGCAGCTCGGCGACACCTTGCAGATGTTCGGCGTCGTTTGGCTTAACTCGTTGAAGCGCGAGAGTTTGTAGTCGACGCCGGCTTCCTTCGCGATCGCGAGGAGATGGAGAATCGTGTTCGAGCTGCCGCCCATCGCCATGTCGAGAATCATCGCGTTGTCAAGCGCCGATTTCGTAACGATTTCGCGCGGGAGAATCGGGAAGTCGAGGTCGATTTTTTTCGTCGCGGGGCGACGCGGCGTCGACGCTTCGGCTTTCGTAAGTTGACCGGCGGCAACTTTGTCGCGCAACTCTTGAATTTTCACCATTTCGACGATGCGTTTGGCGGCTTTTTTGTAAATTTTGCGACGTTCCGAACTCGTCGCGAGAACGGTGCCGTTCCCCGGGAACGCGATCCCGAGCGCTTCGCAGAGGCAGTTCATGCTGTTGGCGGTGAACATGCCGGAGCAGGAGCCGCACGTCGGGCAGCTTTTTTCTTCGACTTGGCGCAGGCGAGCGTCCGAAACTTTGCCGTTTTCGTTCCCGGCCGCGGCGGCGAAGATCGAAATTAAGTCGAGCGGGGAACCGTCGTTATCGCGACCGGCTTCCATCGGGCCGCCGGAGGCGAAAATGGTCGGAATGTTACAACGCATCGACGCCATCAACATGCCCGGGACGATTTTGTCGCAGTTCGGAATGCAGATCATGCCGTCGAATTTGTGGGCGTTGATCATCGTTTCGACCGCGTCGGCGATGATTTCGCGGCTGGCCAACGAGTATTTCATCCCGTCGTGCCCCATCGCGACGCCGTCGCAAACCCCGATAGTGTTGAAGATAAAGGGAACGCCCCCAGCCGCGCGAACGGCGTCGGCGACGAACTCGGCGACTTGTTCGAGGTGAACGTGTCCCGGGATGACGTCGACGCGGCTGCTGACGATCGCGATGAACGGGCGTTTGAAGTCTTTTTGCGAGACGCCGCAAGCGCGGAGAAGACCGCGGTGCGGGGCGCGGCTGGCGCCTTTTTTAATTAAGTCGGAGCGCATCGTAAACCTTTGCTGCATTGGACGTTAAGTTTCGTCGAATCGTCGCGTTAACGTTGGCGAAAACGGCGGGGCGATTCGGGCGTCGGCTCTTAACGACAAAAAGTCGCCAAACGGCGCGCGGCGAAACATCGGAATAGAAAATTTACCGACCTTTATTATAGCGATTCAAAACGCGGCGTCGAGCCCCGCGAGCGGTTTCGGCGAATTTTTTTCGATTTTTCCCAAAAATAGAACGCGAAAAAAACGGAAGCGATGTTTCGGCAACATGTTAAACGGTAAGAGGATAAGCGTTGTCGATTTGTTGGTTCGACGCCGTTAAGAATTGCAAAATTTTTTGCGTCGTCGAGCGAAAGAAAGGGGAAACGAAGAAAAACGCAGGACGGTCGGGAACGGCGTCGCAGGGCGTCGCGATAAGAGAAACGCCGTCGAAATCGGTTCGACTCGGCGGCGTTCGGAATAAGAGCGTTATTTCGCGTAATTTTGTTCGCGACACTTCTGCGCCGCGGCGAATTTTTCCGCGACCGAAGCGCTTGCGCGGCAAACGGTTGCGTCGGCGAACGGATAGCGTCCCAATTTTTGAAGAGCCTCGGGAAGCGCGACTTCTTTTAACGCCGAACAACTGGAAAACGCGCGTTCGCCGATTTCTTCAAGCGATTCCGGGAAAACGACTTGCGCTAAGGCGTCGCATCGTTCGAACGCGCCCCAACCGATTTTCTTTAAGGCGGGCGGAAATTCGAGCCGCGTTAGCGAGCGACAACGGACGAACGCGCTTTCTTGGATTTCTTTAACGTTCGTTGAAAAAACGACTTCCGTTAACGACGAACAATTGGCGAAAGTTTGCGAGGCGATCTTTTCGAGCTTTACCGGAAGTTTAATTTGCGACAACGAGACGCAAGAAGAAAACGCGCGTTCGCCAAGCGTTTTAACGTTCGACGGTAATTCGACTTGCGTTAGCGCCGAGCAGCAGCCGAACGCGAATTTGCCAATTTTGCCGACGCTCGCCGGGAGTTCGATTCGCGTCAGCGACGAACAGCCGTAAAACGCGCGTTCCGGAATCGCTTTAAGTTTTGAATTAACGTCGACTTGCGTTAGCGACGAACAGCGTTCGAACGCGCTTTCGCCGAGCGTTTTTAATTTGGCGGGAAGCGTAATTTGCGACAAGAAGACGCATTTGAAAAACGCGCCGTCGTCGAGTCTTTCAAGTCCTTGGGAAAGAACGACTTCCGATAACGAGCAGCGTGCGAACGCTTCGAACGCGATCGTTTTGACGCTCTCCGGAACGACGAACTCGCCTTTTTTTCCTTCGGGGCAACGGAGGAGCGTTTTGCCGTCTTTGCTGAGAAGAACGCCGTCGAAGTCTTGTAAAAACGGGTTTTCCGACGCGACGCAAATTGCCGTTAACGTTTTGCATTCGAAAAACGCGGTTTCGCCGACCGACTCGACGCGTTCCGGAAGAATAAGTTGCGACAACGAGACGCAACGGGAAAACGCGGCTTCGGCGATAATCGCAAGACTCGACGGTAGAACGATTTGGGAAAGCGACGAACAACCGGCGAACGCGCCTTCGCCGATTTCTCGAACGCCTTCCGGCAGGACGATTTCCGTTAACGCCGAACACCCGGCGAACGCGCGGTTTCCGATTTGTTCGAGCCCTTGCGGTAAAACGACTTGCGTTAACGCCGCGCAACCGCTGAACGCGGAGTCGCCGAGCGATTTAACGCCTTCGGGAACGGCGACTTGCGTCAACGTCGCGCGATTTTTGAACGCTCGAACGCCGATTTTAGCGACCGGGCGACCGTCGATTTCAGCGGGAACAACGGCGAAAGTCGCGTTTTCCGGAAGGAATTTATCGATCGTAACGGCGTCGTTTTCGACGCTCCATTCGAAGTCGGACGCGGGATTGGGCGCGGCGAAGGCGTTGGTTGATAACGTCATTATCGGGAACCTTTTAACGAAAAAAGGAATTGAGTTGAACTAGTTTTAAGCGACGCGGCGTCAAGGTGGGAGTCGCGTTCGACGACAAGGCGTCGTTTGAGGGGCGATTTTGACGCGGCGTCGACGTCGACCTAGCGCGCGTTATTCCGGGATTGACGTCGCGTCGTTTGACGTCGGATTGACGCCGAGGATGAGTTCGTCGAGCGTTTGGCCTTCCGTTTCTTTTGCAAGTTCTTCCGGCGTCTTGGGTTGGGACGGTTGCGAGAGTTGGGTTTTTAGCGTCGCCCAACGTTGGGCCTAGGTCGATTAAATCCAACGAACGGCGCCGTTCGCGGTTTCGATCGCAGTTCCGTCGCCGGAGCGGCGCGGGCCGATTCCGGGTTGAGACGCGGGCCCGTGAAGTTCGCGCGCGG
>JAFTUJ010000285.1 GCA_017466305.1 Thermoguttaceae bacterium | reverse complement strand
GGTCGACGCGGCGTTCGCGCTCGGTTCTTCCAACGGCGCGAGCGGCGGTTCCAACGCCGTTTCCAACGGCGGCGTCGACGGCGACGCGTCCGGCGTTCCGCTCCCCCGTTATTCCGGCGACTTCGCGCAGTTTCTCCGCTCCGCGCCGCTCGACCCGAACGCCGCCGACGCGTCGCTCGCTCAAAACGCCGCCGACGCCCAAGGCGGCCCCAATGGCCTTAACGGTTCCAACAACCCCAACGACCGAAACGCTCAAAGCCGCCCCAACGGCCCAAACGGTCAAAACGCTCAAAACGGCCAAAGCGCCGGTTTCCCCCCGTCCGCGCAAAGCGCCGACGTCGCGTCGCTTGCCGAATCGTCGCAAGGCGCCCGACTCGCAATCCCGACCGTCTCCGCGCAAACGTCGCAAACGATTCCGGCGCCGCCGAATCCGCAAAACGCCGAAACCGCGCAAAGTTCGCCGCCGTCGCAAAACGCGCAAACGTCGTCGACGCCGTTCCTCGCGCAACTTCAAGGAACGCCGCAAAGCGCCCAAAGCGCGCAAAACGCTCAAAACGCGCAAACCTCCGCCGCGTCGAAGATCGACGCCCGCCAAACGCTCGGGAACACGACGTTCGGCGCCGGCGCGACCGGTTCGTCCGCGTTCGGAACGTTAGCCGACTCCGGTTCCGGCGCGACCTCGACCCGCGTCGAAGCGACCGCCCCGGCGAAACCGGCCTCCGCCCGCCCGTCCGTCCGCGAAAACCCGAACGCGATTCGCATTTCCGACGAGCTGCGCCGTCCGTCGCAACAGGGCCTCGAACGCGGAATTCGCGTCCGCTGCTCCGCCGACGCGCTCGTCTTCCCGAAACAACCGGGCCTTCGCTCGGCGACGACCGTTTCGCTCGCCGCCGACGCGCCGCTCGCCGCCGTCGAAAACGAACTTTCGGACGCTATCGTCTTATGCGTCAAGAGTTGGGGCGTCGCCGGACGCAATATGTATTGGGCTCCGTTCCTCAAAGTCGAGGTCGCGTCGAACGGCGAAGAGCGATTCCGCGAGTTATCGGAATTTTGCCGAACGCAAGGGCTGACGCTCGTTCGCGCCGAACAAGCCGATTGAGACGGTCGCAACGAAAGCGCCAGAATCGCGCGTCGGCGGGAATCCCCGGTCTTTTCGTTTGGTTCGAATATTTGGTCTTTGCTGGATTCCGTCAAATAAAAGCGCGGCTTGCAGGGTCATTTTCCTTGAAAACACGCTTGTTTCTCTTTCAAAATCGGGTAAATTATCTATAAAGAAACGTCGCGGTCGCGAAGCGAGTTAAAAAACCTCTCGCCGACGCGCCGCGTTCGAATCGAAGAACGTCCCTTTCCCCCCTTGGGCTTCTCGGCGCGCGTCGCTTTTTCCGGCGATCTTTCCGCGTTTCCGTTTCTTTTCCTTTATATTATTGTCGACGACGCGTTTTTCGAGCGGCGGTTTCCGTTTTTTTACCGGTTATCGCGGCAAGCGGAGGCGTTTTGCCGTCGACGCGGACCGCTCGCCGCGCGGCCCGTTTCGCCGTTCCTTTTGTTCGTCGTCCGCCGTTATGAACTTCGATCCTCAAAAAGACAAAGCCGCTCGCCGTCTCGACCGCGAAACCGACGCCTTGTTGGAAAACGCCGAACTGCGCGACGAAGCGAAAGAATATCTCGACGAAACGGTTCTTCGTCGCTTTCGCCCCTTTAGCGTCGAAGAAGAAAACGAATATTTGCGCGAAACCCTCGCTTGGGAAAGCGCGCCGATTTTGCCGATCGAAGCTTGGTTGGACGACAGTTGGAGCCGGTTGGACGTTTCGACGGCGTCGGAACCGGAAATTTCCGCGGCGTTGCGCGACCTTTTAGAGCGTTTGCGGAGCTTGAATCACGAGATATGGCGCGCGGATCATCTTTCGAACCGCCGTTTGTACGAGTTGATCGTTCGCCGCATTCTTCCCTGCAAACTGAAGCGGTTGACGTCGGCGCGTTCTCCGAACGTTTGGAACTTTGAATTTTACACGGAATACGAATTACTGGACGCGTCGGACGAAATTTGGTTGACGTATTACGCGACGCCGGAAGAGCGTCTTCTTTGGTCGCAAGACCACAACGCGGCGCCGCCTCAACGCCAAACGCCTCCGTTTGCGCGTCGTTTCCCGACGTTGGACGGCGGTTGCGGCGGTTGCGGCGGTTGCGCCGACGGTCGTTGACCCGTTTTTTCGCCGCGTCGTTCCCCCGTTTTTTCGCCGCGTTCGACGTTTCGTTCTCCGCGCCGATATTCTCCTTATCCGCCGCCAAGCGCGACGACGCCGTTTCCCCCCGCGTCGCCGCGCTCGTTTTTTGCGCCGTTTCAACCTCGACCTTACTCGTCGCCGTTTTCCGGCCGCTCAATCATCAATTTCTCAAACTTCTTTTTAACCTTTTCCTGCCAGCCGTCCCAATCTTGCAACACTTTCTCGGCGCACGACTTAATACGCGGATCGTTGCTTTCCGACGCGCGCAACATATACTCGTTAGCTTTAATCAAATTCATTTCGCCGCCCACTCCGATCAAACGACATATTCCCAATGTTAAACTTGCCGCCGCGCGAGCTTCGCTTTTCTCTTCCTCTTCCGCGGCTTCTTTGAGATAGCTCAACCCCGTTTCTACGTCGATTCCCTTGCCGCACTCTTTCGCCACCTCGGCAAGCCATTTCCCCATTTCTTTTGCGGCTTTTTCTTTGCCGGTTAATCTGAGGTTTAAAAACTTGCTTACCCACTTGTCGATGCTCAAGGATAAATTAAACTCGACGTCTTCACGGGCAAGTTCATTCATCATCGCGTCGGCGCAATAAGCGTTAAAATCGTCGATTTCTAAAACTTCCTTCATTTTCTTCGACAATTCGTTCCAAATAGCCGCAATTCCCAGCCAAACCCGGGCGTTTTGGTCCCCTAACTTAGCGGCTCTTTTTGACCACCGCGCCGCCTCTTTCGGATCGCGCTCGGCGCCCCAACCGAATACGTAACTTAATCCTAAGCGAAACATCGCGCTAGCGTTCCCAAGCTCGGCGGCTTCTCGATACAACCGCGTCGCCTTAAACGCGTCCTTCTTCACGCCTTCCCCCATACGGTAGAGGTAAGCCAAATTCTCCAGCGCGTCAGGATGTTTTGCCTCCGCCGCTTTCTCAAACCAAGGAATCGCCTCTTTCAAATTGCCGTTGTTGTATAACCAGAGTCCCAATCGATTCATCGCGTCGGTATCCGGAAATTCCATTTCTTCCGCCGCCTTACGGTACAAACGTCCCGCTTCGCCCCAATCCTTCTCCACGCCCCAACTGTGTTCATAGCAACGCCCAAGTTGCGTTACGCACGGCGCGTTTCCTAATTCCTCGCCTTTACAGAACCATTTTACCGCTTCTTTTGGGTCTTTCTCGACGCACTCTCCGTGAAGATAAGCATATCCCAGATTGTAGCACGCCCTGGCGGAGTTTTGTTCCGCCGCGTCGCGCAACAATTGAATCGCGATTACGGGGTCCTGCGTTACGCCGTTTCCCGCTATATAACATTCCGCCAAGTCAACCTTCGCCTCCACGCAGCCTAAGTCGACGGCGCGCTGAAAGAGCTTGAACGCCTCGTCGTAATCCGGTTCGCCGCCGAAGCCGGCAACGCCGACGCCGACGCCGGTATAATAGCAACGCCCTAACCAGCAATGCCCGGCGGGGTCGTTCAATTCGACGGCGCGGCTAAAGAACTCGACCGCCTTGTCGTAATCCGGTTCGCCGCCTTCGCCGTTGAAATAATACCAGCCTAATCTAGCCGTCGCGCCGGAGTCGCCTTGCTCCGCCGCGTCGCCAAACAAGCGCAACGCTTCGTCGCGATCTTGCTCGACGCCGACGCTGTTCCAATAACACTCGCCTAGCCAAGTCGTCGCCGGAACCCAACCAAGCTCCGCCGCTTGGCGGAAATATTTTATCGCTTCGGCGCCGTTTTTGTCGACGCTCCAACCGTTGTAATAACAAACGCCCAAAGAGCAAAGCGCCGCCTTCTCCCCTTTCTCGGCGGCTTTGCGGAACCAGCGAACCGCCGCGTCGTAGTCCCGCTCGACGCCGAAGCCGTAGCAATAGCATTCGCCCAGTCCAAACATCGCGTCCGGCGCGCCGGCCTCGGCGTATTCTCGATATTTTTGAAATTCACGCTCGCGAAGCGCGTTCGCGCGTTTTTTATCCTTCGTCGTTCCCCAACTATTTTCGTAACATATGGCAAGCCATCTAAACGCGTTGATCAAGTCTCGCTCCGCGGCGCGCCCCAACAATTCGAACGCCTTCACTCGATCTTGTTCGACGCCGACGCCGTCAAGGTAACATAGTCCCAGAAGGAATATCGCTTTCTTATTGTTCCATCCCGCCGCTCGCGCGTAAAGTTTAACCGCTTCCTCCGGATTTTTATCGACGCCGCGCCCGGTCGCGTAACAATGGGCAAGACGCCTAACGCCGGACGCGACGTTGCCTTGCGCGGCAAGCTGAAAGTAACGAAACGCCTGCGCGTCGTCTCGCTTGACGCCGTTCCCATTATAGTAGCAGTCGCCCAACCTTTCGTAAGCCGCGACGCAATTCCACTCGACCGCCTCGTTATACAACTTAACGGCTTTGTCGTAATCGCGTTCGACGCCGTAACCGCAATAATGCAAATCCCCTAAAGTAACGTAACTTTCCACGCATTTTAAGTCGACGGCGCGACGGCAGTACTCCGCCGCTTTTTCATAATCGACCGCCGTTCCCGTCCCCGCGAAACACCACGCCAACTGATGCAACGCCAACGCGTCGTCGGTTTCCGCTAAGGCTTCCAAGCCTTTGAGCGCCTCCGCGTAGCGCCGCCGCGCTTCCTCGACGTTTTGCTCGACGCCCGCTCCGTAACGGTAACAATCGCCCAAAACTTTTAACGCGAAAGGATTGCCGCTCTTGGCCGGCTCTTGCGCTAACTTGTACGCTTCGTGAAAATTCGGCGGCGACGCTTCGCAACCGTCGTAATAGAGGAGCGCCAACTCCGCTTGCGCTTCGAGCGAACCGGCTTCGGCGGCTTTCGTCAAGAGTTCGAGCGCGCGGCGACCGTCGATTTTTGTTCCGTCGAGGCCCCATGCTAAAGCGCGGCCCTCGCGATACCACGCCTCCCAATTCGGCGCGCTAAGGTAAAAATCGGCGCCCGCGACCATAAGACACGTCGGTTGCTGCGACGTAACGAAAACTCGCTTGCTCGGCTCGACGCTTTGCGCCTCCGCTTCGCGCCGCCGCCTAATATATTCGGCGGTTTTTTCCGAAGCGTATCCGCCGACGTCAATCAGCGAAAGCGAAGCGTCCTTTTTCCGCTTTTTGTCGATTCCCTCGACCAAAAAATGCGCGAAGACGCCGCCGCAAAAGTCGTCGCTCGCCACTTCGTAACTCGTTTCTCGCGCGGAACAACTTTGCAACGTTACCAATCCGGTCGGCTCGAATTTAAGCGCGCCCCGCGCCGTCCCTTGCGTCGGCGCGCCCGAGGTCGAAACCGTCGTGCGGCACGCGTCGACGATCAACGCTTTCGACTTCGCCCGCGCCGTTTGCAGATTCTCCGCCAACGCGACAAGCGACGTCGCCGTCGACGCGTCCAGCGCGCCGTTTTTGGCAAAAGCGACGTCCTCCGGCGCAAACGCCGTTTCGCCGCTTTTCGTCGCGAAGCCGTGTCCGGTCAAAACGACTAAAATCGTCGCGTCGGCGTCGCTTTTTTCGAGGAGCCGTCTAACGCTCGCTTCGATATTGGCGCGGGTCGGGCGTTTTGTCGGGTCTTTTTCCTCGGCGCACGCCCTAAGCGTCAAGACGTTCGCCTCCGGCACGCCGATTTTTTCCACCAACGCGTCCTTAATTTTCATAATATCGGAGCAAGCGTAACGCAAATCGGGGAGCGCGGGACAGCTGTTTCGATAATCGTCGACGCCAATCAAAAGCGCGAAAAATTTTTCGCGCTCGTTTTGCGACGACGGCGACGGCGGCGTCGGCGGCCCGGGCTCAGTTTGCGGCGTCGAAACCGACGGCTTCGGCGAATTGCGGTTCGTTTGCGACGTCGAAATCGGCGACGGCGTCGCATTGGGGTTCGTTTGCGCCGGCTCCGAGTTCGGGCAAAATCGAATCGCCAATATCGTTAAGAAGATCGCAAGCGCCGGCGCGAACGTAATTACCGTCTTTTTGAACCGTTCCATCTTTCCTTCCCCTTCGCGTTAGTTTGCGTTCGCCGGCTCTCAAACGACGCGTCCGCCCGTTTTGGTCGCGCCCTTGCCGCTTGTTGGTTCGACGCGCTTTCGACGCCTCGCCTCGACGCGCCGTTGATTTTCGCGTCGCACTTTACGCGCCGCGTCGTTTTTCTTACAGTATAATCGCGCTCGTCGATTCGCGCAAGTCCCTAAGGACGCGACGTTTAAAAAAACGCGATAAAAACGACGCTCGCGCTCCGCCGCGTCAAAAGAGACGAAGCGTCCCGACGCCCGCGCCCCCAACGCGCCGAGAAATAAAAGGCGTCAAAAAAAACAAGCGCAAGAGCCCAAAGCGTCAAAAAAAACAAGCGCAAGAGCCCAAAGCGGCAAAAAAAACAAGCGCAAGAGCCCAAAGCGGCAAAAAAAAACAAGCGCAAGAGCCCAAAGCGGCAAAAAAAACAAGCGCAAGAGCTGAAATCGTCTCCCCCGCCTAAGAAGCCCGAATCCCCCCAACTCGATAAACGTCAAGAAACAAAAAAAGCGTCCGCCGACCGAAATCGACGAACGCTTCTTTTCAAACTACCCGACAGGGATTCGAACCCCGACAAAGGGAACCAAAATCCCTTGTGCTACCGTTACACT
>JAFTUJ010000284.1 GCA_017466305.1 Thermoguttaceae bacterium | reverse complement strand
TCGCGCCGCGTTCGAAAACGGCTTCGTCGGGGCGGACGACGTCGCCGGGTCGCGCGTTTTGAATCGCTTCGCTCAAACTTCCGGCGCCGGTCGACGCGTTCGACGTAAAATAAACGACCGCCATCGGTTACGCCTCTGACGCTTCCGGTTCGGCGGCGGGCTCGGCGATTGCGGCCGCATCGGACGACGTCGCGTCGTTTTCGTTTCCGGACTCGACCGGCGCGTCGTCGAGCGGTTCCGGTTCGGCGGCGTCCGGAAGCGGGTCGGGCGCGACTTTCGAAAGGGTCGCGTCGACCGTTAAGAGGAGGCTTTCGTCGGCGTCGACGTTAAGTTCGACCGGTTTAAACCGCGTCAAATAAGCGCTGGTCGCGGTCGCGCCGACGTTCTCGAGGTTCGCGGCGACGCTGTATCGCGCCGTTTCGATTTGCGCGGCGGTCGGCGTTCCGTCGACGACGGCGGCGAAGAGGACGAGCGTCGAGTTCGCGGGGATCGCGGCGACGGCGGCGGTTTTCGTTTCCAGAGGCGTTTTCATCGGGGCGTTTTCCTTTATTAAACGTTGTTGCGCAAATAAGTTAGCGACTAAGGACGGCGACTAACAAAAGCGCGGCAACTAAATTTCTTCCGGTTCGCGGCTAACGTAAAAGTTGGACGCGAAAAATTGGTCGCGTCGCTCCGGCGGCGTTCGGAGCCAACACGCGAGACACTTCGACGCGGCGAGCGTCGCTCCGCACGTCGGACAGCGTCGCGACTTCGGCCTCGTTTCGGCGCGAACTTGCGACACGTACGGACGCGAAACGCCGAACCGGCGAGCGATCGAACGCGGCGACTCCCCGGCGACCAACGCGGCGACGACGGCGGCTTTCGTTTTCGAATCGATTTTCTTCGGCATTCGTCCCCCTTTTCGAGTCGGCGGCGATTATACCATTTTTATTTTTCCATCCGGGGTTCCGACGGCGATTTTTTCCCATTTTTGCGAAAATTTCGACCGTTTCGACAAGATTTTTGCCGCCAAAAGATTTTTGGACGTTTAAAACTTTTCGTACTCGCACGAAAACGCCGTTTAGACGCGTCGAAAACGATTTTTCGACCGAGAACCCGACGCCGTCGTCGAACGCGTTAGAAGGCCGCGAACAAGTTTTTTGCGGTTTATTTGAAATAAGGCTTGACGTTTAACAAAATAGAGGCTATAATAAAAGCGCGAGACGCGGGATTGTCTCGCGTCCGTTTTACTTGGAGTCCTTTTTTGGAAAGGAACAATAAAATGGAAAAGGTTACGTATTTCGTCAACTACCAAACCGAATCGTTCTCGACGGAACTCCGCGACGAAGCCAAACACGCTTTCGACGAAGGCGCTCAAGTGGTCGAGGTTCGCGAAGTCGTCTTGGTCGTCGGTCGAAGTAAGATCGAAATCACCGTTACGACGCAGTGGTAACGGTTAACCCTCGCGCGGCTCGTCGAGCCGGGCCGTCCCGTCCTCCGCGGCGGGCGGTCTCTCGACGGGCCTTTTGGTTCCGGTTTTGAACGCGACAAAGAAAGCGAAAAAGGCGGAGAAAATCGAATGAGCATTAAAGAACTGAAAGAAAAATACGGCGTTCGCGGAAGCGTCGGCGCGGTGAACGCGGCGATCCGCGCCGAGATTCCCGGCGGCGCGAACGTCTTGGACGCGTTGACGGCGCTTCATCCGGCGCTTCGGCGTTCCAACGGACGGACGCGTCGCGACTTAGAGGCGACGTTCGAGCGTTTGCAGTCGGCCCGCGCGGCGATGGTCGACGACGTCGCGCGGCGTTACGGGTTCAAGTCGCGTTTGCAAACGGAAGGAGGCGCCGACGATGCAAGTCAAGCCGAACGCGGCGCTTGAAGCGGCGCGAAATTACGTCGAAGCGAAGCGCGACGCGTTCCGTTCCGCTCTTGCCGAAGGCGCGACCTTAACCGACGCGACGGCGAAGGCCGAAGCGGCGGGCGAAAACGCGCTTCCGAAACGTCGGGGCGGAGCGCGAGCGGGCGCGGGTCGCAAGCCGACGGGTCGCGTCGCCGACGCCGCGCTCTCGTTTCGGGTAACGTCGGAGTTTAAAGCGGAATTCGACCGCAAGGCGCGCGCCGCCGGGTTGAGCGGGGTCGAGTTTTTACGTCGGCTCGTCGACGCGGCGCCGGACGACGGCGTTCGTTAACCGGCGGTTCGTCGCTCCGCTTCGTTTTCTTCGTCGTCGACAAATTCCCAGTCGTCGCGGCGAAACTCGCTTCGGCGCAACGGGAACGGTCGAACGTAAAGAGACGGGCGCCCACCGGGATTGTCGTATTCGGCGACGATCTCCAACTCGTCCAAGCGGCAAGCGCCGAGCCGCAAATATTCGCGGTCGGCGCCGCCGTCGTCGAGCGGTTTATTTCGCAACCGAGCGCGGCGCCCGGCGAGCAAACCGGGCAAGACGTCCGCGAACTTCATCGGGCCGCCTCCGTTTCCGCTTGCGACTCCGGCGCTTCCGCGTCGCCCGCCTCTTCTTCGCCGTCGTCCGCTCCGAGCGACGTCAAGACGACCGTCTCCGGAAAGTCGACGCTCGCGATCGCGTCCATTACGGCGCCGCGATACATCTTAACGGCGAACTCGGCGGCGCCGCGCTCGTCGTCCGAATCGCCGTCGAAGCGCATTTTCACCTTCGCGAGGATTTCGAGCGCCCGCAACTTCATCGCCTCGAAGCCGCGACGCGACGAGTTGGCCGCGAGGGTCGCGAACGCCTTGCCGAGGTTCTTTTCGACGCTCTCGTTTTCGTTAAATTCCAGTTTCATCGTTTCCATCGTCGTTTTCCTTTCGTTGTTAAGTCGAGTTATTTCAACCGATACGAACGCCGAGTCGCGCCGCGATTCGCTCGACCGCGTCGACC
>JAFTUJ010000283.1 GCA_017466305.1 Thermoguttaceae bacterium | reverse complement strand
GCGGGCGCTTCCGTCGAGGCGGCGTCGGGAGACGGCGACTCGGCTTGTTCCGCCGTCGACGTTTTTTTAGGGGCAGGGGGCGGCGCTTCGACGGCGGCGACGACGAAACCGAGCGTCAGTTCGGCGGGATCGGCGATCAAACGGAAACCGCCGAACGAACCGCGCTCCGTTTCGACGATTCCATAACGGCGAAGGCGTTGCAGCGCTTGCGTTAAAAAACGCTCCGAAAGGCCGTATTTCTCGGCGATTTTGCGCGCCGACGTCGGTCGACCGGACGGGCGTTCGAGCGCCAACTCGAAAACGGCCAGCGCCGCGCACTCGGCGCGCGCCGACGGTCGCGCCGTTTCGGACGGCCAAAATGGAACGGACGTTCGCGTTTCCATCGGCGCTAATTGACGACGTTGACCGGACGCCCGGCGGCGAACGCGCGCAAATTTTCGGCGGCGACGGCGAGCAAACGAGTTCGCGCTTCAAGCGTCGCCCAAGCGGTATGCGGCGAAATGAAACAGTTCGGCGCGCCGATCAACGGATTGTCCGGGGCGGGCGGCTCCGTCGAGAGAACGTCGACGCCGACGCCGCCGAGTTTTCCGGAGGCCAGCGCCGCCGCGACCGCCGCTTCGTCGAGCAGGGGGCCGCGCCCGGTGTTGATCAGCCAAGCGCCGGTTTTGACGCGACTTAAACGCTCCGCGTCGACTAAGTTTTTCGTCGTTTCCGTCAGCGGGCAATGCAGCGAAATCGCGTCGCTCGTCGCGAAAAGTTCGTCGAGACTAACGGCGCGAACGCCCGCCGCCGGCTCCGAACCGAGCGTCAAACGCGGACCGAACGCGACGACTTCCATTCCGAACGCCCGAGCGACCTCCGCGACGCGGCGCCCGATCGTTCCGAAACCGACGATTCCGAGCCGCTTGCCAAAAAGCTCCGTCAACGGGCCGCGCGAAAACGTAAAGTCGGGCGCGGTCGACCAAGCGCCGTCGCGAACCGCCGCCGCGTTGACGGCGAGACTCGACGCAAGATTCAGCAGGTGCGCAAAAGTCGTTTGAACGACCGATTCGGCGCTATAGGTCGGAACGTTCGTAACGACGACGCCCCGTTCGCGCGCTTTTTGAAGGTCGACGACGTTAAAACCGGTCGCTAAAACCCCGATATACCGCAAATTCGGAAGCGCGTTGAGCGTCGCCGCGTCGAAAACGACTTTGTTGGTCAACGCGACGTCGGCGTCGAACGCTCGCGCGACCGTTTCGGAAGCGGGGGTGCGGTCGTAAACCGTTAGGTCGCCGAGTTCGCGGAAGGCGTCCCAACTTAAGTCGCCGGGGTTGGCGGTAAAACCGTCTAAAACGACAATTTTCATTGGCTTGGTTGGAAATGGTTTAACGGCGCGTTAATTTAACAACGCGTTAATTTAACAACGCGTTAATTTGACAACGCGTTAAAACGGCGCGTTAGTTAAATATATGCGGGTTAAGTTAAATATAAGGGCGGATATAAAAGGGCGCAAAAGAACGAAACGCCGCGCTAAAAGGGCGCGGTTCCGGGCGTCGAGGTCGACGCCGGGCGTTAGGTCGACGTTAGGCCAACATAATGTCCATCTGTTGGCGCATTTGATCTTCAATCATTCCTTTGACCATCATCGCGACGAAAGGAAGATTAAGATTGACGATAATTTCCGAATCTTCGACTTTTAACGTTCCGTCGATTCGATAACCGAAAAGAGTCATCGCGAAATCGAGATTGTACGGGTCGTTCCAAACTTCTTTCGAAACGGACGCGACGTTCGCCTTGTTAATTTTTTCGGACGCGATTCGTTCTTTCAGACGGCGCGCGGCCTCCTCTTTGCCGAGCGAATGCGGATAAGTTTTCGTCAAATTGGGCATTCTGATTATTTCGTCCTTGATTTAAGGGAGGGAACAACGGGAAAAGCGGTCGCCGTTTCGATTGGGCAAAACGCGACCCCGCCCGCTTAAAAAGAGAACGTTTCGACGGCGTTTGACGCGGCGCGTTCGATTTTTAAGCGGGAAACGAGGAAAACGGCGACCGTTTTTTGACGCGGTTTAGAGCGTCGCTTTGATCGAGTTGATGACTTCGATCGCTTGACCGATTTCGGCCTTTTGGCGTTCCGGTTCTTCCGGAATTTCGCGTTCGATCGTCAGCGGGCCTTCGTATCCGACTTCGGCGAGCGTTTGGATGAAGAGTTTCGCGTCGACGTCGCCTTGACCGAACGGAACTTCGCAACCCCAATCGACGCCCGGGACGCCGGTCGTTTTCTTCGCGTCCTTGCAGTGGCAGGAGCGGATATATTTCGCGACTTTTTTCAGCGATTCGATCGGTTCGCCCATTCCGTAAAGGATGAGGTTCGCCGGGTCGAAGTTGATGAAAATGTTGTCGCGGTTGACGTCGCCAAGGAACGCGAGAAGGTTTTCGGCGGTTTCTTGACCGGTTTCGAGGTGGAGGCGTTGACCGTTCCCTTTCAGGTAGTCGCAATATTCTTGAATCGCGGCGACCATTCCTTTGTAGAGGTCGGAATCGACGTCGTGCGGGACGAAACCGATGTGCGAACCGATCGCTTCGACGCCGAGGAGTTTGGCGAAGTCGGCGATTTCGCGAGCTTCGGCGAGACGAGCGGCGCGCGTTTCTTCCGGAACGAAACCGACCGTTTTCGCGGTGATTTCGATCGTTTCGTAACTTTCGCCTTCGAAGCCGAGGAAGACGACCGTCGTTTTAATGCCGTATTCGTCGAGTTTGGCGAGGAACGCCTTAGCGTTTTCCGGAGTGCGGGACTCTTTCGCCGGGGTGTGCAGTTGAATCGTTTTGACGCCGAGGTCGCGAACGACTTCCAATTTGACGCCGAGACCCGCGTCGATGCTGGCGAAAACGCCGATCGGCATTTTTTCCATGTTAAAATTCCTTTCTTGCGCGCTAAAGCGATTTTCGTTAATAAACGGGCCCGCGCCGCCAATTTTGCGTCGCGGTCGAATCGATTTTGCGAGTTTCGACGTTTGGATAAAATATAAGGCGCGAACGTTGTCCGCCGTCGTCGACTCGACTTTTCTTCAGTATACCGCGCGGGCGGCTCTTTTTCAAACGCAAAACGCGATTTTCTCGGAAATTTTTTTATTTTTTGCGGATTTTTGCGCCGTCGACGCGAAAACGGCGGCGTTCGACGCGGCAAAAAAAGGAAAAAGCGGCGAGGAAGCGGGAAAAAATCGGAACGGAAAAGTGAAACGGAAAAAAACACGAGGAAGCCGCGTCGCGAGCGTTCGGGGGCCGGAGACGAAAAAAGGC
>JAFTUJ010000031.1 GCA_017466305.1 Thermoguttaceae bacterium | reverse complement strand
ATCGCGACGGAAACGGCGATCGCGACGGAAACGGCGATCGCGGCGGAAACGGAAAGCGGCGACGCGGCGGTCGAGGCGAGCGCGCCCGATTTTTCGTCGTTCGTTTTTTCGGCGAACGCCTCGGATGCGTCGGCGGAGGACGCGCAAACGATCGACGCCGGTTTCGATTCGGCGGAACGCGCCGCGCAAGTCGCCGAATACGTCGAGACGCTGAAGAACGTCGCGCTCGACGGCGAACGCGTCGAATTGCGCGCCCTTTCCGAAATTAGCCCGACTTTTTCGGCGAGCGAAACGGCGGAAGGGGCGTTGGAGGTCGCGCCGGAAGCGAGCGTTGTCGACGTCGCGGTCCCCGAGGCGGAAGAAAACGCCGACGATGACGAAGAAGACGACGAAGACGCGATCGAATCGCTCGATTACGACGAATGGGCGACCGTTTTTCTCGCCGAGTCCGAAGCGCGCGCCGACGACGGCGACGACGAAAATAATTCCGAAACCGACGACGAATCGTTCCTCAACTATTTCGACGAAGTCGACGACGAAGACGAAGAAGACGACGAAGACGACGAAGAGGAAGATTGGGAAGACGAAGAGGAATACGACGACGAGGAAGAGTTTGACGACGACGCCGACGGCGAAACGGAAGATTTCGACGAAAACGACGATTTCGACGAAACGGATTCCGAATAGACGCCGATTTTATCCCCGACGGGCGGTCGACGCGACTGGCGCGACGATCGCTCGTCGGAGACGTCGGGCGAAAAAACGGGCGACGGAGCGCGTCGCGCGGGCGATCGCGGAAGAAAAAACGTCTCTATATCAATAAATAAGAAAATTTTTTAAAACGTCTCTTGCATTTTTGGCCGCCTCCCGGTATCATTGACAAAGAAGCTTTTGCCGTTGAAAAATTGCGATTGTTTCGACGAGCGGCGGAGAACGGTTCGGCGTTCCAAATTTAACGGCGCCGCCTTACTTTTCGAGCGTTTTTTTCGCAAAAGGGCGAACCTTTTTCTTTTTTGAACGTCCTAATTTAATAATAAGGCGAGGGCGTCGCGGCAAGCGAAGACGACGTAAGAAAGATAGAGCAAATTTCAGCGTTGGATTAGGAGAATCGGTATTCCGGTTTGGAACAACACGAAGGCAACGATTATGAAAAAAGATTTTTTTCAACGTATTTTCGAACGAAAAAGTCCCTCTTTGCGACCGTCGGCGCGGCGTCTTTCGCTTGAAGCGTTGGAAAATCGCGAGCTGCTGAACGCCGATTGGGGCGGATTCGCGCCGGAAAAAACGACCGAATTTGAATCGACGTCGGCGGAGTATTCGATCGACCTGTCGGAACGCGCGCCGAATTTTTGCGAACTCTCCGACTTGAACGGCGACGAAGTCGACGAGTTGTTGACGATTAATTACAGCGAAAAGACGCTCGACGTTTACGCGAACGACGGAAACGGCGGCTACCTCTTAAAGAAGTCGACCGCGATCGCCGAATTGATCGGCGCGAACGATTCGCCGGTCGCGTTGGGCGACGTCGTCGGCGCCGACGGCGTCGACGATTTGATTGTCGTCGCGCAATCGACGACGGGAAGCGGGCTCGCGCTTTCGGCGACCGTCTATCAAGGTTCCGCCGATTATTCCTTTAAGAAGGTTTCGACGACGGCGCTCGACCTTTCGACATTCCCGAGTTCCGGCCTTGCCTTCCTTGCGCTCGACGTCGCGCTCCGCGAAACCGCGTCCGGCGCCGATTTGATCGTTCAAGGGTCGACCTTGTCGGCGGGAAGCGGCGGTTCGTCTCCGCGCCAAACGTTGATTTATTCCGGCGTCGGCGAAGACGACTTCGGACGATCGGCGACCGTTTTCGACCTTTCCGGTTCGTTGACGACCGACGACCCGATTTTGGCCGGCGTCGCGACCGTCGGCGGCAAAGAATGCGTCGTTTCGATCGATCGCAGTTCGTCGCAAACGTCGAATTCCCTCGTGTTGACCGACTTGAACGCGGCGACTCCGAAAAAATACGTCGCGGATTTGAGTTCGCTCGGCTCGGTTCTCGTCGAATGGGTCGTCGAAAAAGACGGCGTCTTGATCGTCGGCGGAACGGTCGACGGCGAGGCTTCCGTTTTGACGCTGAACGCTTTTTCCTTTGCCGAGGGAAGCGTCAAATTTAATCTCAACGCGGCGAAGTGCGACGGTTTGGCGTTGAACGCGTCTTCGACCGCCGCGATCGGCAATATGGGCGGGTTGACCGCGACGCCGGAACTTTTTGTCGCCAACGGCTCCTCTTACGTCGTTTTCCAAGGCGCAACCTCGCAAGCGTACGGCTTTGAGTTTGAGCAAACCGCCGTTGTTTCGACGACGCCGAATTATCGTTCCGTTTACGTCGGCGACGTCGACGGAGACGGCAAGACCGAAACGCTCCTCGTCGGCGCGACGCAAATTATCGTCGCCGACGCCGCGTCCGACGGTTCGTTGACGAACTCGAAAACTGTTGCGAATTTCAAACAAACGGTGAAAAAAGCCGTCTTCGGCGATTTCAACGGCGACGGTTTGATCGACGTCGCGGTTAATTATCAAGCGGACGGGTCCGACTTCACCGTCGGTTCCAACCTGCAAATTTTCCAACAAATTTCGGACGGTTCGTTCGCGCCGGTCGTTTCGCGAGCCGTTCCGGGTTTCGTCGATTTTACGGTCGGAACCTTTACGCAAACGAAGCGCGACGAAATCGCCGTTTTATCCCAAACGACTTCGGGCGTTCAATACGTCGAAACGTTGGCGTTGACCGTTTCTGCCGGTTCGACGACGTTGCCTCAATCGCGTTCGTATCGCTTGGGCTCGCTCGGCGCGACGGCGTTGACCGCCGGCGCGATTTACGGGAGCGGACTCGACGACCTCGTCGCGGTAAACTCGGCGAAAAACTCGATTTCCGTCCTGAAAAATTCCGGCTCGGTCTTTGCCGCGACGACCTTGACGACCAACACCGGTCTGGTCGCTTCCGGCGTTTACAATCCGACCGACGTCGCGATCGGCGATATCAACGGCGACGGGCTGAACGACGTCGTCGTTTTGAACGCGGCGTCCGGTTCGAACTACGCGCATATCGCTTATTATCTGCAAACGGCGTCCGGGCTTTCGTCGGTCGCGTCGAATTCCTCGTTGTCGGTTTCCGGCGTCGCGCCGACCGATTTGGTTCTCGCCGACTTAAACCTCGACGGCAAACTCGACGTCGCGACGACGCAGCATACGAACGCCGGCAAGTCGTATATTTTCGCTTTCCTCGGCAACGGCGCGAAGTCGGTTTTCAACGCCGGAAAAGCGTTGGGCGAGACCTCCGTCGGCGCCGCGTTGACCGTCGGACGTTTTAACGACGACGCGTCGCCCGACCTGATTCTCGCGCAAGGCAAAAAAATCGGCGTCTTCTTAAATACCGACGGAAGCGAAAGTTCCGGAGGTTCCGTGAAGTTCGTTTGCCAATCCGCTTCCGCCGCCGCCGGCGCGAATTTGGACGCCGCGCTCGCGACCGAGCGGACTTGGCTCGACGAATGGTCGAACTTTTATATCGACGTTTGGGCGACGACCGACGGCGCCGGCGTCGTTACGAGCGCGAACGCCGCGCTGAACTTCAATTCGGACTACTTTACGTTGGTCGGCGTTGAAAGCGCGCCCGGTTTTGAAGCGTCCTTGGCCGCCGCCGACGGCGTCGCGACCGTTTCCGCGACTGGGAAAGCCGCCGCCGACGGTTGGGCGCTTGTCGCTCGCGTTCGTTTCGCGCCGAAGACAAACGCTAAGGACGTTTACGAAGGCGGGCTCGCCATTCCGCAAAACGGCGTTATCGAAGGCGTCGGGGCCGACTTTTCCGCCGTCGTCGCGTCGCAATCGGTCAACGGCGCCGCGGTCGCGACCGTCGCCGCGCCGAAAAGCGCCGTCGTTCCGGCGAGCGCCGCCAAAACGAGCGGGGCGCGGGAACGGCGAACGGTCGAAACGCGTTCGTCGGCGGGGGAAGGGGGCGGCGATTT
>JAFTUJ010000282.1 GCA_017466305.1 Thermoguttaceae bacterium | reverse complement strand
GACGGGAAAGGGCGCGGAGCGGAACCGTCGCGCCGAACTCGACCGCCAAGAACGACCAAAAGACCGAGTCGACGCTTGCGCGTTTCGTCGGTCGGTTCGAGATTTTAGCGAGCGAAAAGGGTTTTTCGCCGTTGAGCGTCGCCGCTGTTGACGACGTTGTCGCTCCGTCGATTGAAAACGGTTGCGAGAAAGAGCCGACCGGCGCGTTTCGTTCGTTTTTTGAGGAAAAAATCGAATAAAACGGCGAATAAACGCAAAGGGAAACGGCGCGCGGTCGGCTTCTTTCGTTATTTTTCGTCTTTTCGTCGGAAACAGCGCGGCTCCTCGGAGGAGGAAACCGCCGGAACGAAATCCTTTTTAGTTCCGTCGCGGACGAAAGACGATCAAACGAGTTCTTTCTTGGAACCGACCAACGAACGCAGACGTTCGGCGAGGAGGGCCGAGTCGAACGGTTTGCGGAACGTTTCGTTGATGCTGGAGCGGTCGAAGCTCGTGCTGCTGCCGTCGTCGGGCAGAAGAGCGATAAGGATGATTTCGCCAAATTCCGGGTTGCGGCGGAGGTTTTGGCAGATTTGCAACGCTTCCGCGCGACCGATCGAGAAGTCGACGATGATGCAGTCCGGGTGGAAGCTTTCGGCTTGAATGCCGGCGTCGAAACCGCTGGCGGCGACCGCGACTTTAAACGCTTTTTCGGTCGGCAGTTCGCGTTTAACGTTTTCAATAAGAACTTGGTCTTGGGCGACGATCAAAACCTTCGCCAAGGTTTCGTCTTCCAAGTCGCCGAGCGGCATACCGTGTTCTTTGAGGAATTTGATCAGGCATTCGCGCGGGATGCGGCGGTCTTGCGAACCCGGGATGCGGTAACCCTTGAGGCGACCGGAGTCGAACCATTTGCTGACGGTGCGAGGGGCGACCTTGCAGATCTTGGCGACCTGACCGGTGGTGAAAACCTTCATTGCTGACTCTCCGATAAAATTGTACGCGTTAGGTATCCAACGAAATTTCTTGCCAAAATCCGTTTCGGCGCGAAATTTTGTCGTCTCGAACGTCGCGGCGCGGACGATCCTTCGCGAGGCGGCGTCGACGTCGGTCGAGACTTTAACGAAAAATAGCGGACGGGCGCGCCTTCGTTAAGGAGAAGCGCTCGACTCCGTTTGACTGGTAACGTTTTCGGCGTTTTGTTCGCGTCTTCATCAGTAAAAACCGGAATAATCGCAAAATTATTTTTTTCCGGCAAACTTGATATTCGGCGAAATCGCGAAATTCGACCGTCGGGGTGATTTTGCGTTCAAAGCTTTGATCTTTGTTCGCAAAATCGCGTCGCGAGCGGATTCCGTTCGTCGGCTTTTTAAGGCGAATTTCCTTTGTCGGCCTTAGGCGGAAAAAACTCGTCGACGCTGTTGTAGGGTTCTCATCGGCATTAACGGTCGACCGACTTTAACGCGTTTTAGTTTTCGTTCAAATTATGCGAGTGAAAACGGTCGTCGCGCTTTCGACGGCGGCGCTCGACGCGTTAAAATGGGGTGAAACGGGAAAATGTAGCGGTTGGCGCGATTTGGCGAGACGTTAAAACGGGCGAACGGGGCGAAATGTAACGGAAGTAGCGGGCGCGGTAAGCGGGCGGTTTTAGCGATTGTTTGCAAAATAGCGGTCGGAGCGAAAATAGGGGCTCCGGCGAATCGTTTTAAAAAATAAAATCGAATAAAGCGGCGCGATTTGTAGCGGGTTCGGCAAAATTTTGTTAAAATGTCGAAGTTGGTTTCGCGTTGGCGGCGGCGAGCGTCGTACGCTGAAGCGCGTCGCGGGTTGTTTGGGCGACGCGCGGGCGTTCCGGCAAAACGAACGAGACCGGCCCGGCGAAACGAACGAGACGGATAAAACGAGTAAAACGGATTTGAAGGCGGCGAACGGTGAGCGAGACTTATTTTCTTGTCGAACAGGCGGTTTTTGAAGCGAATTGGACGCGGCGCGCGGCGAACGGGCGCAACGAAGCGTCGCTTTTGAGCGCGACCGAGGGCGCGTCGCGGGCGGATTTGGACGCGGCGCTCGACTGGGCGTCGCGGGTCGAAACGTTCGACGACGAATACGATCCGCGCAATCTCTTTTTCTTTCCGACGCCGAGCGGCGCGTTCGCGATCGGGCGTCTGACGCCGGCGGCGCGGAGCGCGGAAGAGGGCGCGTTCTATTTTCAAACGTTTTTTGTCGAAGAGGACGCGTTTTTCCAATGCGGCGCGAATCCGGTCGCGTTGTTGCATTTGGCGCTGAACACCGCGAAGTTTTCGCTTTATCGACCGGACGCGACGTTGGAAGCGTTTCGTTTGGAGGCGCGCGCTCCTTGGATCGACCAAGAGGAATTGCGCCGAACGACGGAGCGGTTGGGGACGCGGGCGCTGACGACGTTGATTCAAGCGGTTCTCGATTCGAGCCGAACGACGTTTGTCGCCGATTATAACGCGTTTTTGGTCGTCGCGGCGTTGTTCGAGTTGATTCCGATTCATTGGCGACCGGAACTGACGTTCGCGGTCGGCGTTCGGTTTC
>JAFTUJ010000281.1 GCA_017466305.1 Thermoguttaceae bacterium | reverse complement strand
CCGCGTTGACGCCGCCCGAGTGGTTCGATTGCGTGGAGGCGACGCCCCAGGCGCCGTCGGTGTCGTAAGAGCAAATCGGCGAGTTCGGCGGGAGAACGGTGTTGAAACCGCTGATCATAACTTGACCGTCGGCCCAACGTTGGCCGCGCCACGCGTTGGCCGTGCCGGTTTGCGAAAGTTCGGTTCCGTTTTTCAGCGCGAGGCACGGGCCCGGGCAGTCGCCGGAGCTGTGCAGCGCTCGGAGAGTGAAGATCATATTGCCTTTAATTTGCGTGCCCGCGCTGCCGAGGCTGCCGATGCATTCGGACCAAGCGACGGTGTTCGAGGTGCCGTCGGTAACGGCGGCCATCGACGGGAACGAACCGACGTGGAAAACGCCGCGGTGGCCGGTTTTCGCGTTTGCACTGGTTTCGTCGCCCGGGTGGCGTTCGTTGTTCCACATCGAGTCGCCGCGGCTCGTCATATAGTTCAAGCGACCGGTGTTGTGACCGTCGGTCGACGGTTGCGTCGCGTTCCCGTCGGACGGGCAGATGAACGCGGAAATCGTCGTGGTAAGCGCCGGGAAGGAGGTGCGGAAGTCTTTAATGTCGCCGCCGTGCCACGGGTGTTGGAGACGCGGGCTGCGGTTCGGATCCGTGTAGGAAATAAGTTCGTCGTAAATGGCGCTTTGTTCGACGTAGGGCAGGAGGTGAACGGCCGCGCCGAACGGCCCGGCGGCGGTCGAAGCGTAAACCATTTTGCCGTTGACTTCGATGCCGGCGTGGTGGAGGTAACCGCATCGGCCGAGCATCGAGCGGGCGGCCGGGAGGGCGTTGTTCGCGTCGTGGTAGTTTTGGACGGCCAACCCGAGTTGTTTCAGGTTGTTCGTGCATTGCATACGACGGGCGGCTTCGCGAGCGGCTTGGACGGCCGGAAGAAGCAAACCGATAAGGATGCCGATGATCGCGATAACGACCAACAGTTAGACAAGGGTGAAGCCTTTGAAGGCGCGTTGTTGAGAGGTCATTGTTTTCTCCGCAAGAAATTTTAAGGAAACGCGTCGTTCTTCTTTAGGTTTTCGTCTTCGAGCCGTCGACCGCAAGCAAACGGGATTCACGATAACGCGACGTTCGTCGTCAAACGAAGAACGAAGGCAAAAGGGGGCGAGGCGCGAGAACGGAAAACACAAAGAACGTTTGAAACTTTTTACTTGTTTTAGACGTTTTGTCAAGCGGGGGACGTTCCAAACTTTTAGCGTTTTTTGATTTTTCCTTGATTTTTTTTCGCTTAACTTAAACGGTCGCGCCGATTTTAACGGTCGCGCGGGTTAGACGGGAAGTTTGGAAACGTTCCGCAAACGCGACTTTTTGTCGCGCCAAAAGAAGGGCTTTGCCGACGTCGGAACGCGCCGAGTCGAAAAGTCGCCGATGAAAAAAAGCGGTGAAAATGTGTTTTTGCGGCAAAAGCGCTTCGCGGAAGGTTCCGAAGTTTTTTGGTAAAAATCGCGAAAGTCGAGAAAAAAACGAAAAAAATTCGCGTTGCGCTCTTGATAAGGGCGGCGGTCGCTGGTATAACGGTAATCGGCGAGTCCCGGTTTCTGTGGCGAAACGGCGACTTTGACAATTTTAGCGGTTTTATCGAAAATAGCGAATAAAACCGTCTCACCCTTAAACAACGCGGAACGACGACGATGGCCTCGAAACTTACTCGCAACGTGATTTTGAATTCTCGAACGATCGCCGGAACGGTCTTCACCGGCTTGACGTGGGGCGCCGTGCACGCGGCGGAGCGCAACGAGCTGAAAATCGGCCTCGTCGGGTGCGGCGGGCGCGGTCGCGGAGCGATCGTCAACGCGCTGAACGCCGACCCGAACACGAAGGTCGTCGCGCTGGCCGACGCGTTCGAGGCGAACGCCAAAGCCGCCGCCGAAGGGCTCCAAACGCAATTCGAAAGCCGCGTCGACCTGAAAGACGGAATCTTTTGGGGCCTCGACGCTTATAAAGAAGTCGTCGATCGCGTCGACGTCGTGTTGCTCTGCGAAGTCGCGGCGTTCCGTCCGCGCTCGATGCGTTACGCCGTCGAGCAAGGGAAACACGTCTTCGCCGAAAAGCCGAACGCGATCGACGCGCCCGGCGTTCGTTCGGTTGTCGAGTCGGCGCAAATCGCTAAAGAAAAGGGCTTAACGCTCGTTTCCGGGCTCTGCTGGCGTTACGACCTGAACGTCCAGGACATGATGAAGCGCATCCTGGACGGCGCCATCGGCGAGATCACGTCGGCGCGCTTGAACTACCTCGCCGGGAAACTTTGGACGCGTCCGCGTCAAGAGGGGGACACGGAGCTGATGTATCAAGTTCGCAACTGGTACAACTTCGCGGGCTGCTCCGGCGACTTCATGCTCAGCCAACACGTTCACACGCTCGACAAGGGCCTCTGGGCGATGCGCGACGTTCCGCCGGCTTCCTGCTTCGCGCTCGGCGGTCGCATGCAACGCGTCGAACAACCGGAATACGGCGATATTTACGACGCCGCCGCGATGGTCTTCGAGTACCCGAACGGAACGACGCTCAACACCTTCTGCCGTCAACAAGACAACTGCTGGAGCGAAAACGAAGCGTACTTCACCGGAACGAAGGGACACGCCGCCGTTCTGCGCAACGCGCGCATCACCGACCTCGACGGCAAGGTGATCTACCAACAGGAAAAGGTCGAGTCCGACATGTACGAACTCGAACACCGCGAACTCTTTAAGTCGGTCCGCGGCGAGATCGACACGATCAACAACGGCGACTATATGGCCAAAGCGACCGCGATGGGGATCATGGCCCGAACCGCCTGCTACACCGGGAAGCGCGTCAAGTGGGACGAAGATTGGAACAGCGACGAAACGTTCGGCCCGAGCGAATATACTTGGGACGGAACGCCGCGCAACACGCCGGACGCGAACGGTCGTTACAAGGTCGCGGTTCCGGGCGCCGGGTTGGTTTATCACTCGGTCAAACGTTAGTCGCGCTCGATTGAAGGGAACAAACGGAGCGTT
>JAFTUJ010000280.1 GCA_017466305.1 Thermoguttaceae bacterium | reverse complement strand
ACGTAGTTTCGCTCATCGTCGCGTTCTCGACGCTTAGTTTAACGCAACTATCGACGTAAACGCCGCCGACTCGGCCGTAATACGTCGAGCCGTCGTAAACGCCGCCGCTCGTATTGCCGGTGATTTCGACGTTCGTAAAGCTAACGTTTTCACCGCCGTAAACGCAGACGCCGCCGCCGTATTGCCCCGCGACGTTGTCGAAAATTTTGACGTTCGTAAAGGTCGTCGGCGCGTCGTAACTTCCGTACAGCGCGACGCCGCCGCCGTTCATCGCGAAGTTTCCGCTAATTTCGACGTTCGCAAAGGTCGCGGCGCCGCTGACGCAAACGCCGCCGCCCTCGCCGTAATCCGTTTGGTTGTCGGTAATTTTGACGTTTTCAAAGGTCGCGGGAATCTCGCCGCTCCCGTAAACGGTAACGCCGGTTCCGACGTTGCCGGTAATCTCGACGTTCTTGAACGACGCCGTGTCGTTAGCGATAACGCCGCCCCGACCGCCGGTAATCTTCAACCCTTCAAAGGAGACCGCCTTGGCGCAATAAAAGACCGCGCTCGCCTCGTTCGCGTCGACGGCGATTTGCGGCGCGCCGTTTTCGTCGACAAAGCCTTTAATTTTCAGCGACTTATCGACGCTCAACGCTTTCCCGGCGAGAACGAACGTTTCGCCTTTGAGCGACGCGTCGAACGTAACGACGTCGCCGTTTTGCGCGTAAGCGAGCGCTTCGCGAAGGCTGATTTTACCGTCGAACGCGTCGCTAACGTCCGCGGTCGTCGTAACGACCGTCGACGGGACTTCCGGCGCTTTATACTCGTAAGCGCCGAGGTCGACGACGGTTCCGCCGACGCGCGGATTCCCGGCCAAGTCGGTCGTCTGCGTTTCGGCGAGGAACGCGTTGTTTCCGAGGTCGAGCGCCTGCGACCCGTACGCCAAAAAGTAACCGCCGTCCAAGAAGAGCGGTTGCGACGCGTCGTAAACATATTGCGTCGCGGCGTCGGTTTCGGCGTTCGTCCAAGCGGTAAAGCTCGAAAGGGTGTTGTAAGCGAGAACCGACGTCGCGTTTTCCGTCGTTTCTTCGGGTTGACCTTCAATCGTTACGTCGGCGCCGCGGTTGCCGGCGACGATCGTATTACGCAACGTAATAACGCAATCGCCTCCGTCGCGATAATATCCTTTAATCGCGGCGCTGCTGTCGGGATAACGCGTCGAACCGTTTTCCGTTACCGTGCAGTTCGTTAACGTCAACGAGAAAGCGTCGTAAGCTCGAACGTCGACGGCAAGGTAATCGGCGTTGTTCGCGATCAGGCAGTTGGTCAAGCTCGCGGTTTGGCGGGCTTCGCCGCCTTCAAAAGACAACGGGGAGAAGGTCAACGCGGTCGCTTTAGCGTTTGTGAATTCGCAGTTTGTCGCTTCGAAGTTCAAGGAGTCGCTCGACAGCCCGTAACTGCCGACGACCGAGCAGTTCGTCAACGTCGTCGTTTCCAAGCCGGAGAAGTATTGCGACCCGCCGGAGAAATCGCAATTAACGAAAGTCGCGCTTCCGCCGCAGCTCGGCGTTTCGACCGTCGAGGGAGAATTGCTAATATAAATATTGCTCAAAGCGCAATCTTTAAGGAGGACCGCGCCGTCGGTAAGTTGGGCGTCTTCCCAAAAAAGGTAAATATTTTCAATCCCGACGCCGACGATCGAAA
The DNA here is from genome assembly GCA_017466305.1 of Thermoguttaceae bacterium. Classification (GTDB taxonomy): domain Bacteria; phylum Planctomycetota; class Planctomycetia; order Pirellulales; family Thermoguttaceae; genus RUG369. Next base: position 1,662 of record JAFTUJ010000280.1, on the reverse strand, counting down.
GGCTTCCCGCCCCTCGCAACGTCGCCTGCGTCGTCGAAAACGAGACGCCCGGCGCTCCGGTTTCCGCGTCGTAAAGCGCGCTTGCGTCGATCGTAATCGCCTTATCGAGCTCAACATAACCGAAGTCGAATTTTTGACCTTTCAACGATTCGTCGAACGTAATCGTTCCGCCGTCCGCGACTTGCGCGATCGCTTCGGCCAGCGAGAGGACGCCGTCCGTTTCGTCGACTTCCGACGCCTGCGTCGTAACGACGAGCGACGCGAGATCGATCGGCTCCGCTTCGGTCGACGTCGCGACCGTTTGCAACGCGACGACGGCGTCCGCGTCTTGGCTCGGCGCGTCCCAAGTCGTCGCGGAAAGGAGTTCGCGATTTTCCAGTTGTTCCAGTTTTAACGTTCGTTTTTTCAACACGTTGCTCAACATCTCGTTGAATCCTTCTTAACTCTATTTCTCTCTGCGCGCCCTCTGAAAACGCGTTTTCGTTTAACGAAACGACTTCGCCAAGCGCCGCTTCGTTGCGTCGCGACGTTAACTTAAGGACGCTCGATCGCGCCGTTCGTCGATTCGTCGATTTTCAAACGACTTCAACGGGCTTAGACCAACCCGCGATTCGTCAACTTTCTCTGCCGACCGACAAGATTTGGCGACAAGAAAATTTTTAATTAATTCGTCTTTATTTTTCAAAAACTATTACTTTTATCTAAGGGCGGCCATTTTTTTCTTTTATTAGGATTGTACCGATTATAACGATTATCAACAAATCAACTTTTCGCTTAAATTTTCGAATCGCGAAAAAAAAAACGTTCGCGCTCCTCGACCGAAATCGAGAAAACGCGAACGTTTCGAAAGGTCGCCGCTCAACGCGTCGACGCTTGCCGCTTTTGCCGCTTTTGCCGCCGCCGCAACCGCCGCGTCGCTAACGCTTGCCGACGCTTAGGTCGCGCCGGAATTTGCGTTGTTCGCGACGGCGGTTAACGCGGCGAACGGTTTAGCGAACGCTCGTCAAAGAAGGCGCTTGGCCAACGCGTCGAGGTCGTCTTCGTCGACGAAGAAGTCGAGTTCGTCGAACGCGTCGGCAAACGCCGCGGAAACAGGTTCGGCTTGCGATTCGTAAGCGCCGAGGTCGACGGAACTTCCGACAACGCGCGCATTCCCCGCCAAGTCGGTCGTCAACGCGGCGCCGTCCGCGTCGACCGCGTATTCGGCGTTCCCCTTGTCGAGCGCTTGCGAACCGTCGGCGAGGCGATAGTCGCCGTTCGCCGCGTCGACGAAGAGCGGTTGCGACGCGTCGTAAACAAAGTTGACGGCGCCGGTTTCGTCCGCGTTCGTCCAAGCGGTAAAGCCCGAAAGAACGTTGTAAGCGTTCAGCGTTCCCTTCGCTCGAACCGCGTCGGCGAGAATCGAGTTGCGGAACGTCGCGACGCCGTCCGTCCCAACGTTTGCGCCGGCGCCCAACGTCGCGGTATTGTCGGCGATCGTCGCGTTCGTAAAGGTCGCTTCGCCGTCGACGAAGACGCCGCCGCCCGCGTACGAGGTCGCGTTGCCGGTCAGCGCGACGTTCGCGACGTTCGCGACGCCGGTCTTGTCGACGTACATCCCGCCGCCTTGCGCCGTCGATTCGTTGTCGACGATCGCCAAGTTCGCCAAGTCGACGTCGCCGT
>JAFTUJ010000279.1 GCA_017466305.1 Thermoguttaceae bacterium | reverse complement strand
TGTTGGCGCAAAGCGTTCGAGCGGTACCGAGACGGCGTCGGCGGGGCGAAATATCGCGCGCTCGAAAAGCACTTCCGTTACGAAAACGGTTTTTGGCTCGACGAATTCGTTCTTTTCGCGGCGCTTTCCGAAGAATACGGGCATTTCTGGCGCGATTGGCCGGTCGAGTTCCGGCGTCGCGACGCGGCGGCGTTGGCGGAATTCGCCGAAAAACGAGCGGACGAACTCGATTATTTGCGTTTTTTGCAACTCGTTTTCGACGTTCAATGGAACGAACTGCGCTCGTACTGCGCCGAGCGAAACGTCGGGCTTTTCGGCGACGTCCCGATTTACGTCGGGAAGAACAGCGCCGACGTTTGGGCGTTCCGCGACCTCTTCCAAGTCGATCTCGAAGGGCGAACGATTCGCGAAGCGGGCGTTCCGGCGGACGACTTCAACCCGGAGGGTCAGCGTTGGAATTCGCCCCTTTACCGTTGGGAACGGCACCGCGAAACCGATTTCGACTGGTGGCGCCGCCGAATGAAGAAAACGCTCTCGCGTTTCGACCTCGTTCGCCTCGACCACTTTATCGGTTTTTACAATTTTTACAGCTTTCCCGGCGACGGCGTTCAGGAAAACGGCGACAAATCGACCGCCGACAATCAAACAAAAACCGCCGGTTTAGAGCAAAAAGAAAATTTTGTTTTACGTCTGATTAAAAAACTCGCTAGACAATCAAAGAAAAAACCAAACAGCGCCAAAAATCAACTAAAAAAACAAAATATTGTCGACGGCGTCGCTTACGAAGACGGTTGGGAACCGGGCCCGCAAGAGGCTTTTTTCAACGCGATCTTCGCCGACTGCCCCCGCGAAGCGTTTGTCGCCGAAGATTTGGGGGTGATGAACGCCGGCGTTTGCGCCCTTCGCGACCGTTACCGCCTCCCGGGAATGCAAGTTTTTCAATTTTCGTTCGACGACGTGAAAATCGACGCCGAAACGGCAACCGCGCCGAACCCGCTTGAAAAATGGTCGGAAAATTACGTCGCGTACACCGGAACGCACGACGCGGCGCCAATTCTCGGTTGGTTGACCGACGTCGAAAAATACGGCGGCGACGCTTGGTCGTCGCTCAATTTCGCCGGAATCGTCGACGTGCTCGAGCGTTACCGACGACCGGACGACGTTCCGGCGGCGATTCTCGACGGCGACGCTCCCGCCGAAAAGCCGTCAAATTCGACGCAAACCGCCGATTCCGCCCAACCTTCCAACTCGACGGCCCCGACGCTCGGCGTTTCGCTCCGTTGCGAGCCGTTGTCGGAGCAAATCGCGGCGCTTCGAACGGCGGCGTTGCGCGCGGTCGCTCAGTCGCCCTGTCGCTTGGCGATTTTCCCGATTCAAGACGTCCTCGGCCTTTCGAACGACGCCCGCGTCAACTTCCCCGGCGTAGAGGACGGCAACTGGACTTGGCGTTTCGCCGACGACGCGCTAACGCCGGAAACTCGCCGCGAACTGCGCAAATTAACGGAAGAGTCGGGACGAATTTAGTCCGCCGCGTTATTTTTGCGTTTTCCTCCACCGCCCCGTTTTCCCAATTTGCCTAAATTTGCGAAAGCGGGGCGTTTTCGTTTCTTTTCGTTTCTTTTTTCGCGCCGTTTTTTTCTTTTTTTCTTGACTTGCCGCGTTCGGTCGGCGATAATAAACGTCGTTCGCGACGCGTCGCGTCGTCCGATTTTTCGCCGATTTTGTCAATATTATTAATACGTTCTTCGAAGGAGCCGTTCGAAATGAAAAAATCGACGCTTTTCCTCGCGGCGCTCGCCGTCGCGGCCTCCGCGTTCGCCGCCGGTCGAAACGCGATTTTCGCTAAAGATTGGGGCGCGCCGCCGTCGTTCGCGGTCGTCAACCCGGTCGTTCGTTCGCCCCTTGCCGACGTCGTTTCGCTCTCCGGCGAATGGGACTTCCTGCAAGACGCGCGGCGGTTCCGGTTGAGCGTCGGCGAAGGGATTTGGGGTTCGTTCCCGATGGACTGGTCGGGCGCGCGCAAAATCCAAGTTCCCGGGATTTGGGAAGTTCAAGGCGTCGGCGAACCCGGTCCCGGCGTTACTTGGGACTGTCCTTGGGACTGCGGCGATTGGGACCTGAAACACGTTTACGTCGGCCCGGCGCTTTACCGCAAAGCGGTCGAGATTCCGGAGCGTTGGGACGGCAAGCGCGTTTGGCTGAAAGTCGGCGGCGTTCGCTCGACGGCGCAAATTTGGGTCAACGGCCAACGCGCGGCGCAAGTCGATACTTACTGCGGCGCCCGCAAATTCGATATAACCCCGTTCGTCAAGCCGGGCGAAACGGCGGAAATCGTCGCGCAAGTTCGGAACGACGTTCCGTCCCGCGTCGGCCTTTACGGCGTCAACCATCACTTCGGCGGTTTTTATCGCGACGTCGAGTTGGAAGCGACGCCGAGCGTTTACGTCGACGACGTTTGGGTTCGCGGCGATATCGAAAAGAAAACGGCGCAAATTCAAGTTTTCGTTAAGGAAATCGATAAAAACGGGAACGCCGCCCCGAAATTCGACGACGAACTTTCCCCCGGCGACCGCGAACTCCTCGCGCTCCGCCCGGTCGAACGCCCGAACGCCGCCGAGTTGACGAACGCCGACTCGAAACGCGGCGCCGGTTCGGTCGAAGTCGAAATCAAAACGCTCTCCGGGCAAGTCGTCGGTCGCGCCCAAGCGCCCGGTTACTCCCGTTACCGCGCCGCCGACGGAACTTGGCGCCCGGTCGTTTTGGACGTTAAGATCGAAAATTGCGAACTTTGGACGCCGGAAACGCCGGTTCTTTACGTCGCCGACGTCGTCGTTAAGGACGCGACCGGCAAGCCGCTGCACGGTTGGTCGGAGCGGTTCGGCGTTCGCGAGCTGAAAGTCGTCGGCCGTCAATTTTACCTAAACGGCAAACCTTACTTTTTCCGAGGTTGCGGCGACCACAATTACGACCAAATCAACCTGATCGAGCCCGCCGACCGCGAGCGTTTCAAGGAGCATATGTCGATTTACAAGGAAGCCGGGTTCAATTACGCGCGCGTCCACACGCACTCGCCCTTCCCGGAATACTTCGAAGCGGCGGACGAAAAAGGGCTCCTCCTGCAGCCGGAACTCCCGTATTATCACGACGTTCCGACCGAGCCGTTCCCGTTCGACCCGAAGCGCGACCTTTACGAACTTTTCCGAACGAACCGCCGTTACGTCTCCTTCGCGACCTATTCTTTCGGGAACGAAGGCTACCTCGGCGCTCCGCTCGACCGCGAAATGGCGGCTTGGATTAAGCGTTACGACCCCGACCGTTTGACGATTCACCAAGACGGCGGCAAGAATCCGGACGGCGTCGCCGACTTCGCGACCGGCGGCAAAACCGGTTCGATTATCAATCCTTGGCCGGTCGGCGCGCACGACAATATCGAACGCCCGTTCGTCGCGCACGAGTATTTGAATTTAGCGATCAAAATGGACCCGCGTTACGAACCGCGTTTCACCGGGATTCGACAGTCGCCGGTTAGCGTCGAAAAATGGACGCAAACGCTAAATAAACTTGGTTTGAACGTCGACTGGGGCGCCGCTTGCGTCGCCGCGTCGGAGCGTTTGCAAGGAATTTACCAAAAACGCGGACTCGAGGCGGCGCGCCTCGACCCGGCTTGCGACGGTTATCATTTTTGGTCGCTCGTCGACGCGTCGATTCCGCAGGGGGATTGCGTCGCGGCGCAGGGGTACCTGAATCCGTTTTGGGAACCGCGCCCGAACGGCGTCGCGCCGCGCGATTTTTACCGCTTCTACGGCCCGACCGCGCTTCTGCTGACGACGAACCTCGACGCGCCGCTTCTCGTCGCCGGAACCGCGGGCG
>JAFTUJ010000278.1 GCA_017466305.1 Thermoguttaceae bacterium | reverse complement strand
TTTTCGCAACGCCTCGGCAATGTTCGCCTGACCAAAGCGTTCGGACGCCGCGTCGGAGCGTTGAACCGAAGTTGGGCGGCGGCGTTGAACGCGTTTGCGACTTGAGTATCGCCGCCAATTTTTCGATCTCCGCAAGGCGCTTTTTCCTCTCTTCGCCGTTGAGTCTCGCAACCGAAAACGCAACCGCGACGCACGCGCCCTAAAATGCAACCTTTCTCGCAACCGCGACTTCGTAACATGTTGATTTATAAAGCCGATTCAACGCCCGTTGGTCGCGACGCGTTCGCTCAACCGAGCGGTTCGGACGGCGGTTAGTTTTGCGGGGCGGCGAAAAAGTCGAGGTAACGCCGCGGCGCTTGGCGCAAGCACGGGTCGTCGTCCGGAGCGTTCGCTAAGATCGCTTCGGCTTCGCGGACGAAACGCCCGTCTTTTAAGCGTCGCAACGCGGTAAAGCAATACTCGTGAAGATTAGGCTCTTGCAACAACGCGGCAAAGTCGACCCCGTCGCCGCGCCCGGTTTTCGGCAAGAGATCGCGAAGAATTGTGTTGCGAGCGACGCCGGTTTGCGGATCGCCGAGCAGTTGGCAAATCATACGATAAAAAATCGGCGATTTCGCCAAACTCCTTTTGAGCGGCAGTAAATTTCGGCCAATAAATTGGAAAACGTGAACCATAACCTCCTGCGCCGCTTGAGGTCGCGGTATCGTGCCAAAGAAGCGAGTAACCAAGTTTTCGTCCGGAATCCGTCGGGCCTCTTCAAAAACTAAATCGTAGAGACTCGTAACGCCCGAACAAAAATATTCGACGCGTTCGTCGGTCAAGCGTTCGGCGGTCGTATAGACGAAAAGTTCCGCTAAACGCCACGCGAACTCGTCGCATTGCGTCTGCGTATAGTAAGGGGACATAAAAAGGCGGATTATTTTGAACCACTCTTCGGATGAATATAAAGGGGGATTTTTAGCCATATTTCACCTTCTATTTCAAACTCTTCAATTTCTCCTTGAATGTGAGCGCGTAACGACTTCGAGGTGAGTTTAGTAAGTTCGTTCCTTTTTTTAATCAATAGAAAAAAGTTTGTTTTAAAATACTTCGCAATTTCTATATAATCGTTAAGTTGGCTAGTCATAGGTTGATAACGAACGTTTTTAATTTCATATATGCCGTTTTCGTTGAACCCGTCAAAAATTCGGGGCTTTTTTAAGTTTAAATTGTGATATTCATTATTTTTGTATGTTTTTGTGTTTTGAGTAATTTGTAACGCTTTACAATTGAAAATATCCTCTTTAGCTTTTTTACCTTTTTTGTAATTTCCTCTAACTAGATTTTTAGAACACGAATTGTGCGCTAACACGCCGTCGGGGGTGACGCGGTATACGTGTTCGGCGTAAACTTCTAGGTTGTAGACGTTTACGGGGCCGGGGCGCGGGAGCTTTTGGACGACGCGCTTGGTTTCGCCGCTGTAGAGGTGGACGCGTTCGCCTGGTTGGAGTTGGCCGGCTTCGACGAAGTCTTGACGGTCGACGGACCAGAACGGGTGCGTCGTGGTGCAACCGATCGGTTTGGGTTGGCCTTAGATTTGCAGGTCGATTACCGCGTCGGAAATATGCGCGAAGGTTCCGGTTACGACATTGCCGGGGCCGGGTTGAATCGCGATTTCGTCGTCGATTTCTTCGAGCGTCGCCCAACCTAACACGCCCATTTCCGGGAGTTCGAGCCAGATTTCGACGTCGTAAGCGGGGGTGAAGTCGACGATAATCGGCGACGCGACGTCGTTGAGACCGGCGAGGTTCGGCGACTCGCCGTCGTTCGTTGCGGCGGCGCCGAGTTCGTCGGCGGTTGACGGCGCGACGTCGTTCGTTGTAGCAACAGGCGGCGCGACGCTTGTCGACAGTATGTCGGCGACGGCGAAGTCAATGTCGTTTAAGACTTTACCGTCGGTTTTGCGGCGGCGGTTAAGCGTTCGGCGTTTGCGCTTGTTTCGGCGTGTCGCGTTTCGCAAGGGCGTCGAAAAACGTTTTGCGTTGCGGCGCGTCTTCCGGGAGCGCGGAAATCCAGTCGAACGGCGACTCTCGGTTTTTCAGGGTCGGGTGTATCGGCTCCTCGTATCGTCGGTAAACGTCGGCGCCGCCAAGGATTAACGCTTCGACGCAACGAGCGTAACATTCCATTGGACGGTTTTGGTAAGCGAGGCGGCAACGATGATAGTACATCGCGTAGTCGAGCGGCGTTCGCCCGTCGACGGCGACCGGATCCGGCTTCGCGCCCGCTTTCAAAAGAAGCTCGCAAACCGCCCCGGATTCCCTGTCGACCGCGTGGTGAAGGAGCGAAAGACCGTATTTGTCTTGGGCGTCGACGTCGGCGCCGGCGTCGATTAACGCTTGAATTAACGCGAGATACGGCTCTTTTTCTTCTGGCTCGCTGTAAACCCAAGGGCCGTAGTCGATAACGAGCTTGACGATCGTTCGCCCTCGACCGGCGTACTGCGTGTGCGGGCCAATGCGATAACTGCGTAACACGTCGAGCGCGTCGTCGACGGAGTAAGGAGCGCCGTCGCTACGCGCTTGGTCGATAAGACGATCAATTTTTCCCAGCGCTTCTTGAGCGGTTGCGCGCGTTACTTTTTTAGCGTACTTTTGTTGATTCACAGGAACTTCTCCTACAATATTTAAGGTTATTTAACGGAATGTAATAATTCATTAATATACTCTTCGCCCAGTAAATTTTTAAGACGGTCGGTTAGGCCGACTAGATCCTTGCCTACTTTTTCTTTGAGATGCGAAAAGTTTTCCATAGCATCTTGAATTTCATATAATTCAGGACGATTGTGTAAATCGTTCCATTGAGCGCGAGTTAATCTATGTTCTTCTGCCCAAAGGCGTAAACGTCTATATTCCAAACCTTCTTTGTGTCCATAATGATAATCTTCGTAAAGAAATTTGCCGTTGTTTTTTTTCAGGTGTTGTTCTCGAATTAACGCTTTGGTACTTTTTCGTAGATACGGACGCCCTGTGCCCAGATAATATTGGTCGCATCCATTATTATGCGTCAAGACGCCGTCGGGGGTGACGCGGTATACGTGTTCGGCGTAAACTTCTAAGTTGTAGACGTTTACGGGGCCGGGGCGCGGGAGCTTTTGGACGACGCGTTTGGTTTCGCCGTTGTCGCGTTGGACGCGTTCGCCTTGTTGGAGGCGTCCGGCTTCGACGAAATCTTGACGGTCGACGGACCAGAACGGGTGCGTCGTGGTGCAACCGATCGGCTTGGGTTGGTCTTCGATTTGCAGGTCGATTACCGCGTCGGAAACGTGCGCGAACGTTCCGGTTACGACGGCGCCGGGGCCGGGTTGAATCGCGATTTCGTCGTCGATTTCTTCGAGCGTTGCCCAGCCTAACACGCCCATTTCCGGGAGTTCGACCCAGATTTCAACGTCGTAAGCGGGGGTAAAGTCGACGGACGCGCCGGACGCGAGTATGTCGGCGACGGCGAAATCGAGTTCGTCTAAGACTTTACCGTCGGTTTTGCGGCGGAGTTGGACGCGTTCGTAGTCGAGCCAATCGACGGGGCGCAACAGCTCGATTTCGCACGTCGTTCCGTTTTCTTTGAGGTAGCAAAGTTTGTAACCGCAGTGTTTAACGCGTCCGAAAATCGCGTCGTCCTCGCCGGGCGTCGCGCCTTGCGGATTGACGCCGACGGCGCGCTCGCCGATTTTGACGTCGCTAATTTTTTTTGCGATAAATCGCCGGTTCCGACGGCGCAAGCTCCGCGTCGGCAAGCGTTTGCGTTGTTTGGTCGACTTGCGGTTCTTCCGCGACCGTCGCGTTGAGCGGCGTTTGCGATGTTTTGTCGTCGAGCGTCGGTTCTTCGAACGCAATCGCTTGCGGTTCCGCGCTTTGCGTCGTTTGGTCGACTTGCGGTTCTTCCGCGACCATCGCGTTGAGCGGCGTTTGCGATGTTTTGTCGTCGAGCGCCGGTTCTTCAAACGCAATTGCTTGCGGTTCTTTGTGTTGCGTCGTTTGGTTGACCGGCGTTTCGGCTTCAAACGCCGGTTCTTCGAACGCAATCGCTTGCGGTTCCGCGTTTTGCGTCGGAGTCGGCGGCGCGATTTGCGGAACGTCGGAGGCGGGGACGGTCGCCGCAACCGTTTGCGTCGCGGCGGTTTGCGTCGGCGACGCGTCGCGAGTCAGCGCGAGCGTAAGCGTCGCGACGGCGCAGAAAATCGCGAACGAACCGAACCAAGCGAGCGCCGCCGTCTTCCAACGCGACGCGGAATCGCGTTTGTCGCGTCGGTCGGAAGTCGACGTTTGACGCGAGTTAACGTCGGCGTCGTTTTCGTCGTTCGGTTTCGACGTTTCGCGTCGCGTCGCGACGTCGCGCTTAACGTCTTGCGCCGTCGTCGTTTCGTCGCGTTTTTGCGTCGCGATTTGCTCGACGGCCAAGGCGGTTAGGAGCGCGTCGTCGTTTGGCGACGCGACATCGTTCGTTGTTTCGCTTTCGCTAACGTTAGCTTTCGCTTCGAGTTCGAGCTCGTTTATTTCAGCGACTTTCATTTCGAACTTGAATTAACGTTGCGAATTTATTTTATCGCGTTTTGCTATCGCGTTGAAAAGGGCTTCGGCG